>JADGQE010000258.1 GCA_017882055.1 Thermoflexales bacterium | reverse complement strand
ATTTCCACACGCTCGTGTTCGACTTCGACCCAATGCTGGGGTTGACGTGCCGCCACGATCAAACCAGCATCCAGCCGCGCCCGCAAGGCCAGCACCGATCGAACTTGAGATCGAGTCCATACTTCTCCGCCATCCACCAGCAACTGTAAGCGTTTCGATTGGCCGGCCGACAGCAGCGCCTGTTGAATAGTTGAGTAGGTCACACCGGTCTGTTCGATGAGCCGTGCGATCAGATCCTCGATGCTAGCCACACGTTCGCCAGGCTCAAGCCACACGGCTAACTTGTCCTGTTGAAGCATCAGCCAACCGAGGTGGCGCAATAGCGTGCTTTTGCCGCCGCCCGCGCTCCCCGTGATCAACACAATCCGATCCTGATCGGTCCATTCGACGAGGGTCTGTTCAGAGCCGATCGGTGCGGCGCGTTGCGCGCTAGACGTTCGCTTCAAGGTCGGCGGCACATAGATCGCCGACAACGCGTGATCGCCCAGGTCGGGTGAGTGTTCAAACGCATATTGAAGCGCGCGGATTACTCTGGACCAGCCATGCGCGTCAGACACACGAACATGTTCACGCGCCATAAGCAAATCGTTCAGCACTTCAGCAATGCGGGCTTTGCCCTGGCGCAGATAGTCATAGGCCTGGCTGCGCTCGACGCCAAAATTACCGCGTTGGCTGGGCGTAGGAAAACCGTAACGGCGCTGCCATTCGTTGGCGAGGGCCGGCCACGCGGGATCGCTGAGGAGCTGCCCCAACCGATCGGGCTGCAGCAAAGGTCTCAACGCATCATCTCGGATACGCACCTCGGCTTCATACCATAGAATTGCACCGATCGCTGCAACCGGTGCGCGCGCCGGCTCACTCGCAATGCGCCGGACAACCTCATCCAGGAAGTCGATGAAGTCTTCTTGCCGACCACCCGGCCGTACCCGATCGAAGGCGCGCAGCACCGGCGCAGCTCGGCGCTCAATCGCGCGCCGATCCCAGCCCGTTTGGATGGCTGTGGCTAATTCGTCCAGATGGTCAGCTGTGACTTCCATCGCCGTGTGTGCCGTATTTGAACTTGAATGACCTTCATTTTAGCACCAGTCGATGAAAGTCCGGACAAACATCGGATTTTCCCAGCAACTCTGCCGTTGATCGGTCGTAAGATAGGGCTGAAGCATAACACGGAATGTGAATATGGCGGCAGCCCGGGCTGTGACTATCGTGTGTGCACCGCCAGGCGTCTGGCGTGACCGGGCTGAATCTTTACACGACGCGATACGAACTGGCGAATGACACATACCACCCTATATGAGGATACTCTGATGAATACTGATCTTACGCCGGCCGAGCAAGCTATCTTGGGTGAATTTTACCGACAACTCGGACTCGCGCTCCGCCGCATTGTCGGCCTCGAAGCCAGTGCGCCGGTCGTCAATTTGCCGCAGGCTGTTCCCGCCGCATCGGCAAATCCAGCATCGACAGCGACGCCCGTGCGTCGAAAATCTAAATCACGAAAGGACAAGCAACATGGAGACTAATCCAAATTTTCTGCAGGAGGTACCGACCTCGCCCGAGGAGTTGCGTCGAAAGATTGAAGAGATCATCTGCGACGTAAGCGCCCGTCAACGCGAGACCTCTCAGAAGGCGGCCGTCGTTAGGGCTGGACCTTATCAGCGCGTTTCACGGATCATGGTCGGGGAGGAAAGTTACAGCATCGGCATCCAGGCTGATAAAGCCGAGGAGTACGCCCGTTCACAGGGTTGGACGATCGTTCGAACGTATGAGGACCCGAATTTCAGCGGCAAAAACGGCAAACGGCCGGGCCTTCAACAGCTCATCAGCGACATCAAGGCCGGACGAATCGATGTGGTGGTCGTCCACCGGCTCGATCGGTTATACCGCAATCTGGAATCGCTGCTCAGGTTTATCCGGCTGTTACGGCGTTACCACGTTCGACTGGTCAGCGTCACCGAGCACATCGACACGGATAGCTACTGGGGCATGTTGATCATTCAAGTGATGGGCAGCATTGCTGAAATGTACGTGCGCTACGCCAGCGAGTATACACGCGCCGCCAAGCACCAACGAGTAACCAATGGCCGCCCCAATGGTTCGATGTATCGATTTGGTTACTGCAATGGCAAGTGTTCACACTGCACCGACCCGAACGGTCCAGGCTACTGCCCGCTTATGGGAAAGCCAGATCGAGGCGATGGACGAGTGCTGGTTCCGCACCCGATCGAGTCGCACGCCGTCCGGATGATGCATGAACTGTACCATCGCGGTTTGAGCGACGCAGCTATTGCGTCGTATTTGAACGATCACGACTTCGTTCTACCTGAGGAGATCATCTAATGCTCGTTCACTTTCGTACCAAAGGAATCCCTGGCCGGTATGCGCCCGGCGACTTTACAAAGGACGGCGTCAAGGAGATTCTTCGCAATTCATTCGCCGCCGGTTGGGTGTCCGAATATCCCACTGCTCCGCTGGATATGTCCGACGACGATGAACAGTTGGGCGCAACTAATCCAGAACTAGCGGAGCCAAAAGTGCGGGATCAACGTATCCCCTTGAGAGCGATACCCGGGCAGCATGTCGCGCTCATTCCTTTTACGCTATGGCAAAGCAACAAACAAGAGCGCCTCAATCGCCGCCGCACCCCCAATTCGATCAACCACGTTCGACGGCAGTATATGCTGGCCGGCGTGGGCCGCTGCTGGGAGTGCTGGGCCGAGCGCGGAATTGACAGCCCCTTGTATGGCACCACCGGAAGTAACCACGGCCGGCGACTCTATCTGTGTTCATGGATAAAAGCACGCTACAAGGCCAAAGCCCGCTCGACGGAATCCGCTGCAGACAGCGCACCCGATCAAGGTTTGCTGGCGGCTCAACCGGTATCGAATCCAGTCTGCCGGCACCCGGCCACGCGTCGAGCCGAGCCTCTGGAAGCAGCGACAACGCAGATGGTCAACCGGCTGCGCATCCCGACCGAGTGGCATGATGCCATTCTGGCTTACGCGCTCTGCGACGATGGCGTGATCGAATTCGAGCGGCGCACCTACAACCTGCGCCAGGAACTCGAACGCAATCAACGCTTGTTTCAATTGTCGCAGATCACCGAGGCCGAGTTAGTTCAACGGGCACAAGCGCTCAACCTGAAGTTGCAGGCCGTGCGGCCGTCAGCTCAGCCCGAAGCACAGCCACTGGCGCCGCACTTGCAGAGTTTTGCCGGCCTTTGGACCCAGCTCACCGCAGGCGAACAACGTAGTTTGCTGAACGTCATGTTTGCAGGGCTCTATTTCGATGCAGAGAATCGGCTGCGCCGCATCGTCACTCACGCTCCTTTCACGCGGTTGCTGGAACTAGACGCCGTCACGGAGTTTGAGTAAGACACACTATCAGGAGAAAAATCACGATGGATAACCTTTCTAGCCATGAAAAGCTTTATCAAGAATTCGACATGTCGTCAGAGTTGATTCGGATAGCCAACAAGTGTTATGCATTAGGCTGGCCCGATCGCGCGGTGGCCCTGGCGGCTGTCACGGTCACCAAGTTCCAGATCATTCTCGACGGAGAAGATTCAGTGTTTGAAGCTCTCGTCAAGCTACGAACCGAAATGGGGCCCGCGGCTTTTGACCAGGCGACACGTCCGTTTGACTACGTCAATTCACTCAGAATCCTGGCGGGGACTGCACATGAGCCTACGCCGGACGAGGTTCTGCAACCGCTCGTGGAGAGCATCGTCATAGCTTGCGCCGTTCAAGGCTTTGGCCGGGGGATCATGCAGTATTGTCTAACCCGTCTCATCGAGCGCGAAGCAGCTGCCGGGCTCAACGACTTCGTCGCCTACTACCGTTGCCTGCTCGCCTATCTGCGCTACGAGCCGTGGGAAGAATTAGCCGTTACGCTGTCAGAACGTTTCCAGGTGGAGTGGTGTAATTTCTTGCAAGCGATTCAAGATAATGAGTGCTAGGCAAAGAGCCTCAAGGCCAACCCTTGAGGCTCTTTCGAGGATGAAAGCGTTACGGTCCCGCATCACGCGTTGAAGTATTGCTTCAGCAGTGTCCGGATCGCTTCGGCCACGGCTTTTCTTACTTTCGGACTCTGAATGCGCGCGATGTCCTTTGCCACACTCACCGCTTCCGGTGGCAGATGCTCAGCACTCTCGGTGTGAATATCAAAAGCCTTCAGCGCCGGGTAACTGGCTAGCTGCAAAAACTCATTGGGGTTCACGCCGAAGTGATCAGCCAGCAAAATACACGTATGGATGTGGGGCCGCTGCTTCTTCTCCACGATGCGCCGCACCGCCTGATGATCGAGACCCGACTTCAGAGCTGCTGCGCGATAACTCTCATTACGCTCGGCGAGCAACTGATTGAGTCGCGCCACAAAGGGTTCAGGGCTATACGGTGCCTTGCGGACATAGCGAACGGCTTTGTCAGAAACGGGCGATTGTTTACGCATGTGACCCTGCCACACTGAAGGTGTTGTATGATGTGTCGGCGTAACACAGTTACGCGTGACTATTTTACACCATCTTCAGGAGGAAGATAACATGGCAACTGGAGTCTATCGGGCGGTCGGTTATCGGCGCGTGTCGATGCGCGAACAAGTGGACGGCCACAGTCTCGACGCGCAAGCGACACACATTCGGCAGTACGCGCAAACTCAAGACTGGTCACTGCTCAAGATCTATACGGATGCCGGCCTCTCGGCCAAGAAAGACAGCGAGCGGCCCGCGCTCACTCAACTGTTGGCCGATGCGCGCGCCGGGCAATTCGATGTCATTATCGTCGATAAAGTCGACCGCTTTTATCGGCATCTGGGCGGTCTGCTGGTGGCGCTCGATCAGTTGAATAGCGGCGGCGTGGCGTTTGTCTCAGTGCAGGAGCATCTCGACTTCACCACGCCCTGGGGCAAATTGATGCTGACTGTGCTCGGCACGCTCGCTGAAATTTACCTCGACAATCTCAAACAGGAAACACGCAAAGGCAAAAAGCAGCGAGCGCGTGAAGGATTGTGGAATGGCAATATTCCATTCGGATACTGTACCGGCCTGTGCTCGCACTGTCTGGACCCTAACGGTGCAGGCTATTGCCCCAATTACGGGCGGCCTGACCAAGGCGATGGCAAGCGGCTCATCCTGCATCCGATCGATCAGCGTGCTGTCAGATACGCGTTTGAATGTTACGCGACCGGCAAGTATTCCGATGCGGCGATTACCGATTTGCTCAACCGCTACACCGTCGAAATCGATGGGCGGCAAATTCAATTGAGACATCGCGGCGCACCCGGCCGCACACCTCCAGGACCTTTCATGAGGGATTCCGTGCGCGAGATGCTCAATCGTGTCTTCTACACCGGGCAGGTGCGCTATCAGGGTGTCGATGCCAATGGCAAGAGTCATCGGCGCTCCACGCCGGCCGAAATATTTGCCGGCCAACACCCTGTGCTGATCGGGGCTGACTTATTCCAGCAAGTGCATGACTTGCGGGCCTTGTTCTCATACAACAGCCGAGAAAAACGGGGCAAGACGGTCCGGGTCTTTCCGCTGAGCGGGTTGCTGCGCTGTGGTTACTGCGGTGCCCCGCTGCGCGGCACGTCGGCTCACAACCGGCGCTACTATCGAGATGCGTCACAGATTGAACATACATTGGACTGCCCGCAGCCGCTCATCGACGCCGACGAAATTGAACAACAGGTCATCGAGTATCTGCGCAGCATCCTCACCGACGACGCCGTGACTCAGGCCAATGCCGCTCAAACTCGCCTGGCGCAGAGTGACGCCCGCTTCAAGCACGTGCAAGAACTGTATGTGTTGGGCGAGATTAGTCGTGAGTTATATGAAGCCGAAAAAGCTCGCCGCGAGGATCTCACGGCCAGCTTGACGACAACAAGGTTTAGTGCTACCATAGCATTACACGATTTCAGTGAGCAATTGAGTCACTGGAATAGCTCTTTGCCAATTGAAATAAAAAGACTCCTTCGACTTTCACTCGAAGGAATCTTCATACGAGGCAACGCCATTGTGGCTCTGCAACCGACTCTAGCGTTTCTGCCTCTCGTGGGGAACCCCACTAGTTGGAACTGCGGACCCGACGGG
>JADGQE010000257.1 GCA_017882055.1 Thermoflexales bacterium | reverse complement strand
GACATGGCGGGGGCCGCGATCTATCTCGCCTCGCGCGCCGGCGACTACGTGGTCGGCGCCACCATCGCGGTCGATGGCGGCATCGTCTACGCCAACCCGGGCATCAAGGGCGACGGCTGGGATTAGGCTTCAACCGTCATACCCCGCGAAAGCGGGGTATCCAGTACTCCGGGACTTCAATTGGTTGGCCGCGGCGCTATACAATCCACGCTGGTGTTTACTGGATCATCCGCTTTCGCGGATGATGACGACCTGTGATGTTGCGCCGCTCTCGGCCTCGACGACGTCCCCGCCTTACGTCTCGATCTTCACGTATTCGAAATCGCCCGGCTTGTTGTCGATGCCGACCTTGGGCGGCGAGATCCACGGAGCGTAGACGCCGGTCTCGGTCACCGGCGTCATCAGCGAAGCGATGAAATCGCCGTCATCACGTTGAAGGGTAAAGTAAAACACAATTATTCATTCGCTACGAAGTATTGCGGTTGGCATCGACCCGATATTTACCCCATTTACGACAGCTATGTAGATCGGTTGTTGCAAGCCTACCGCCAACAAGACCAGTTCGCCGAGTTCAAACAAGGTGAGTTATGGCGCAATTATCCACGCTATAAAGAAATCATCGAAAAATATAGAGACCATTACGATCTGACTCAATTCAGTTTCAAAGAACTTGACAAGTTTCTCTGGCTATACGGCAAAGAAGTATTCGCAGCTCAGAGTTAGCCCAATCCCACCCACGGACTCTCACGATGAACATTCAACTCACTATCAACTCCGAATCCAAAACGTTTGAAGTTTCGCCGAAAGATCGCCTGGTTGATGTGCTGCGGCGCAACGGCTACTTCGGCGTGAAGCACAACTACAAAGAATTGACATCTCGCTGCTTTGTCGATATGATCATAGCAGGAGAGTACAACCGATGAACACGAATACGCCCACCAAAGATCAAATCTATGAGGTCATTGATCATCTGCGTCCGGATCAACTTGCACAGCTCTGGGACTATGTGAACCGGATCGCCGAGAAGCCGGTCGCGCCGCTCTATCAGGTTCACGAGCAAGCCATATCAACCGGTATCACCGACCTGGCCGCCCAACACGACCACTACCTCTACGGACAAGACAAGCACGATGTCTGATAGTGTCTTCTGGGATACATCCGCGTTCGTGGCTCTGGGCAACCGCGATGATGCTTTGCACGCCATGGCCGTTTCGGTGAGCCAGGAACTGGCTCGCGAGCGAGCTTTCATCCTGACGACGGATGCCGTTCTGACTGAAGTCGCCAATTCTTTCAGCAAAGCAGCCTGGCGTTCCATCGCACAGCGATTGATTGAATCGCTCCAGCAATCGGTAAATATTGGCGCAGCGCAAGTCCTCCACGTCAACGAAGCACTGTGGCAACACGGCTGGCAGTTGTTTCTGGAGCGAGCAGACAAAGACTGGGGGCTGACCGATTGCATCAGCTTTGTCGCGATGCAAGAGCACGCTCTGACTAGAGCTTTCACCTCTGATCGTCACTTCGAACAAGCGGGCTTCACACGACTGATGGCCCATTCAGCAGCTTGATTGATCTTGCTGCCCACCCGAGGACGAAGTCCGACTGGTTAGCTGCGACAAATCGCCAGTCGGACTTCCTAATCATTAAGTAGAAACTCGCATGAACATCCAACTCACCGTCAACTCGGAAGTCAAAACGTTTGAGGTCGCGCCCAAAGATCGCCTGCTTGACGTGCTGCGACGCAACGGTTACTTCGGCGTGAAGCACGGCTGCGATGACGGCTCGTGCGGCGCGTGTACGGTGCTGATCGACAATGTGCCTGTCAACTCGTGTACGCTGCTGGCCGCGCAAGTTCAGGGCAAATCGATCACGACGATTGAAGGCGTTGGGCCGACTTCCAGTCGGCCTGATGACGGTCCGACGCACGGTTGGACAGGCAACGTGCCGCTGCATCCGCTGCAGCGCGCTTTCGTCGAAATGGGTGCGATTCAATGCGGCTTCTGCACACCGGCGATGATCCTGGCTGCCAGGTCGCTGCTCGATCGCAACCTGAATCCGACGGAAGCCGAAGTCCGCGATGTATTGAGCGGCGTACTGTGTCGCTGCACGGGCTACATCAAACCCGTACAAGCTGTGCTGCGTGCCGCCGCCGTTATGCGGGGCGAGGAAGTGCCACCGATCGGAGACCGCAGCAAGCCGATGCCAGTGCTTGAACCCCCACCTTCGGCAGCCTCCCCCGAAATCAGAGGAGGGAGCATCGCGATCAAGACTACTCCCCTGCCCACGCTCGTCGTCGCGCCGGATACGCGCAAATGGAAAGTCGTCGGCAAGCCCGAAATCAAAGTCGATGCGTATAAGCTGGTGCAAGGCAAACCGGCCTTCACCGACGACATCGAACTGCGCGGCATGCTCGTCGCCAAAGTGCTGTATTCGCCGGTCGCGCATGCCCGCATCAAATACATCAACGTCAGCCAGGCGCATGCGCTCAAAGGGGTGCACGCCGTGCTCACATATCAAGACATTCCGCGCGTGGTCTATTCGACCGCCGGGCAATCCGATCCCATCCCCGGTCCGCTCGACGCTTTCTCGCTTGATTACAAAGTGCGTTTCGTTGGCGACCGGGTGGCCTTCGTCGCAGCCGAAACGGAGGAGATCGCCGAGCGTGCGCTGGAACTGATCGATGTGGAATACGAAGAACTACCGGCGATCCTCGATCCGCGCGAGGCCATGAAACCGGATGCTGTCCGCATACACGATGAACCGGAATACGTGAACTTTGCCGATTCCGATCCGAGCAAGAATCTTGCCGCAAAAATCCGCATCGACATTGGCAACGTCGAAGAAGGCTTCAAGCAGGCCGATCGGATCTTTGAAGGCGAATATGTGGTGCCCAAGGTGCAGCAGGTTTCGATCGAGACGCACATCACCGTTACTTATTGGGACGAAGATGATCGCCTGGTCATTCGCACATCCACCCAGGTGCCGTTCCATGTTCGACGCATTCTCGCGCCGGTACTGGGTCTGCCGGCCAAACGCATCCGCGTGATCAAGCCCCGCATCGGCGGCGGCTTCGGCGGCAAACAGGAAGTGCTGATCGAGGACGTGGCCGCGCATCTCACGATTGCGACCGGGCGGCCGGTGCGCTTCGAATACACGCGCGGCGAAGAATTTTATGCGGCCCGTTCGCGCCATCCGATGCGCGTTCGCATGAAGACTGGCGTAACCAGGGACGGCAAGATCACGGCGAATGAAATGGTCGCACTCAGCGATACCGGCGCGTATGGGTGCCATGCACTCACCGTCACCGGCAACACCGGCCACAAAGCGATGGCGCTCTACACCGGCCAACCCATCGAAGGCAATCCACCCATCCCTAACATTCGCTTTTATGCTGACGTCGTTTATACCAACACGCCGCCCGCCGGAGCCTTTCGCGGTTACGGCGTGCCGCAAGGCGCCATGCCGGTCGATGTGCACATGGAACGCATCGCGCGTGAAATGGGCTTCGATCCGATCGAGTTCCGTTTGAAGAACATCGTTCGCGCCGGCGATGAGCATCCGTTTAGCCGCGCCTGGAGTGAAGGCCGCGAGCCGCGCCCGGAGATCATCAAGACCTGCGCCCTGCCCGAATGCATCGCGCAAGGCTCAGCCGCCATCGATTGGGTTCGCAAGTTCAACCATGCGGATTGGCACAGCGTGCCCGGCAAGCCGCACCTGCGTAAAGGCATCGGCGTGGCGTGCGTGATGCAGGGCACAGCGATTCCATATCTTGATATGGGCGCGGCCTCGATTAAGATGAATGACGATGGATCGTTCAACGTACTCGTTGGTGCAACCGATCTCGGCACCGGCTCCGATACGGTGCTGGGCCAAATGGCCGCCGAGGTGCTGGGCGTACCGCTCGACGACATCCTCATGTATTCCAGCGACACCGACTTCACGCCGTTCGATAAAGGCGCGTATGCTTCATCAACCACCTACATTTCAGGCGCCGCTGTAGTCAAAGCGGCTGAGAAAGTAGCGGAGCAAATCAAAGAAGTCGCCGTTGAAATCTTTAACGAGAAGAATGAGACCACGGCAGTCACACCGGATCAAATTCGATTGGCGGATAAACAAGCCCAGGCACCCGATGGCCGCTCGGTCACGCTGAGCCAAATCGCGCTGCATTCGCTGCATCATGCCAATCAACATCAGATCATGGCCGTCGGATCATACATGTCAACCGAATCGCCGCCGCCCTTCGCCGCGCAATTCGCCGAGGTGACGGTTGATACCGAAACCGGCCAGGTCACCGTCGATAAATTGGTGATGGCCGTGGATTCAGGTGTGATCGTCAACCCGGTCACAGCTGCGGGCCAGATCGAAGGCGGCATGACTCAAGCCCTGGGCTACGCCGTCTGCGAAGAAATGAAATTCGACGGGCAAGGCCGCTCGCTGGCGAATAATCTGTACGATTACAAAATCTTCCGCGCCAACGAAATGCCCGAACTCGAAGTGATCTTTGTTGAGACGATCGAGCCTTCGCATCCGTTCGGCGTGAAGGCCGTAGCCGAGATCCCGATGGACGGTGTCGCACCGGCCGTGGTCAATGCCATCCACGATGCAACCGGTGCGTGGCTCAATCAAATTCCGGCGACGCCCGAGCGCGTGTGGCAAGCCATGCAGAAGACAGCGACTTAATTGCAAGTTGGTGACAATCAGGTAGAATTGCGGCAAGAGAATAAGACATGGCAAACGCAAAAATTAAAATTCCACGCGAACAGATCGCTGATTTCTGCCGCCGCCACCACATCCGCAGGCTGTCGCTCTTTGGCTCCGTTGTGCGAGAAGACTTCCGGCCGGATAGTGACGTCGACGTGTTGGTCGAATTTGAGCCAGGGCATACACCCGGGCTGGATTTCTTTGCCATGCAAGCCGAGTTATCAGGGATTCTAGGCCACCCCGTTGATCTGAACACACCGCAATGGCTAAGCCCTTATTTCCGCGAAGACATCCAGAAAGAGCAACTGCCAGTCTATGTCTAAACACGACATCGTGATTCGCCTTCACGACATGCTGGATCATGCCCGTGAGGCTATCGCGCTATCACAAGGTCGCTCGCGTGATGACCTTAATTCGGATCGTCTACTCAGCCTCGCCCTGGCACGTCTGCTCGAAATCATCGGCGAAGCAGCGAATCGAATACCGCAGGAACTCCAAAGTAAACATGCGGGTATTCCATGGCCGGAGATCATCGGGCTGCGCAATCGTCTCGTTCATGGTTATGGCGCGATTGATCTCGATATTGTCTGGCGAATCATCACAGCCGACTTGCCGCCGCTTGTCACGGCGCTGGAAAAGCTAATCTAGGAAGAAAAACAGCCATGATGAACATTTACTCGGCTATCGCAGAAGCCCAGACCAGCGGCATATCCTGCGCGCTCTGCACGGTGATCCGCTCAAGCGGATCGGTGCCGCGCCACTCAACCTCCAAGATGCTGGTTTATGCCAACGGGAAGTTTGCCGGCACGATCGGCGGCGGCGAGATGGAGAATCGCGTCATCGAGGCCGCCAAGGAGATCGCGCGATCGGGGCAGACGCGCATTATCGAATACAACCTGGTCGATCCAAAGCAGGGCGATCCAGGTGTGTGCGGAGGAACCGTGGAAATCTTCATCGAACCGATCAATCCACCGCCTTCAGTTTTGATCATTGGCGCCGGGCATGTCGGTCGAGCGGCCGCGCATCTGGCTAAGTGGCTGGGCTTTCGCGTGATCGTGGCCGACGATCGAGTCGATCTGGCTTCGCCCGACTGGATTCCCGAAGCCGATGTGTTTTTGCCCGGGCCGGTGCTTGAACAACTACCCCAAGCGAATATCAATTCGCAAACTTACATTCTAGCCCTGACGCGCGGCTACAATATTGATGTTGAGATGCTGCCGCTGCTGCTGGAAACCGACGCGGCTTACATCGGCGTGATCGGCTCCAGGCGACGCTGGACCGCGGCGCTGAAAGAACTGCGCGGCAAAGGCGTGCCCGAAGAAAAATTGGCGCGCGTGCATGCCCCCATCGGCCTGGAACTCAACGCCGAGACTCCTGAAGAAATCGCGGTCAGCATCCTGTC
>JADGQE010000256.1 GCA_017882055.1 Thermoflexales bacterium | reverse complement strand
GAGATTATTCCCGGCAAAGGCAGCGGGCAACTCAAGAAAAAAGTCCTGCGCTTTTTGAATCAATCGCACATCCGCCCACTGTACCACCGGGTCGAAAAGGACGACAAGAATTTCGGTCGTACTTTTATCCACTTCAAATTCTGAGCGAATGGCTGAGCCGCACGCCGCCGACACCAACCAGGCTAGGTGCACCGGCCGAATCAGCGACTTTGACATCGACCTCAACCCTGACCCCAAGGGCGGCTTACAGAATGGATAACATCATTCCCAGGCCAGTATTGGTCAAACCCGCTTCGGGCACGTTCACTTTGACCGCGGCCAGCAACATCTACGTCGAACCGGCCACGCCCGAGCTAACCGCCATCGGTCAATACCTGGCCGATAAACTCAAACCCGCGACGGGCTACGCCTTGAAGGTGCTGCCCGCGACCGGCACGCCAACAGCCGGCGCGGCAAATGGCAATATTTATCTGACGGTCGTGGAGGGCGATCTCTCGTTGGGCGAAGAACGCTATGATCTAACGATCACGCCCGACCTGGTGAAGCTCGTCGCTTATCGACCAGTGGGGCTTTTCCGCGGCATCCAGACCATTCGGCAACTGCTGCCGCCTGCGATCGACCGTGCGTCAGTTCAAGCCGGTCCGTGGCAAATGGCCGCGGGCACGATCAGAGATAGACCGCGCTTCGCCTGGCGCGGCATGATGCTCGATGTGGCCCGCCACTTCTTCAGCGTCGCCGATGTGAAGCGCATGATCGATCTGATCGCCTACTACAAAATGAACATCTTTCATCTGCACCTGACCGATGATCAGGGCTGGCGCATCATGATCAACTCGTGGCCGAAGTTAGCCACGTACGGCGGCAGCACCGCCGTCGGCGGAGGATCGGGCGGCTACTACACTCAAGCCGATTATGCCGACATCGTGGCGTATGCTCAAAGCCGTTATATCACCATCGTTCCTGAAATCGATCTACCCGGCCACACCCATGCGGCGCTGGCTTCGTATCCCGAGTTGAACTGCAATGGAACTGCTCCAGCGCTTTATACAGGCACCGAAGTCGGTTTCAGTTCGCTGTGCATCAACAAAGATATTACCTGCAAATTCTTGGACGATGTCATCAAGGAACTGGCAGCAATCACGCCCGGCCCTTACATCCACATCGGTGGCGATGAGGCCCACTCTACCCCGCTAGACGATTACCAGAAATTTATCGAGCAAGTTCAACCGATCGTGCAGAAGCACGGCAAGCAAATCGTCGGCTGGGAAGAGATTGCCCAAAGTCGCTTGATTCCAAAATCGATCGCGCAGCATTGGAAAGGCGATCGAGCCGGTGAGGCGATCAAACAAGGATCGAAAGTCATCATCTCCACAGCGTCTAAAGCCTATCTGGATATGAAGTATGACGCCTCGACTCGCCTGGGGCAAGACTGGGCTGGCCTCGTCGATCTGCCCACAGCCTATGAATGGGATCCGGCGACCGAGGTGAGTGGCGCAGCCGACAGCGATGTGCTGGGCATCGAAGCGCCGCTCTGGACGGAGACACTGGAAACCAGCCGCGATATCGATTACATGACTTTTCCGCGGCTGCCCGGTTACGCCGAAATTGGCTGGTCGACGCAGGCCGGCCGAAACTGGGACGAGTACTGCGTGCGGCTTGGAGCGCAGGGACCGCGGCTCACCGCTCTGGGCATAAACTTCTATCGGTCTCCACAGATTCCGTGGCAATAAGCAGCGCTCAAATAAAAAGTCCCCTCGCACGAGGGGACTTTCGTTGTGCACTCAATCGGCCAACTGACCAATCGACCAGTTGACCCATTCACCCACAAACTACTTGACTTCGACAGCGGCACCGGCGGCTTCGAGTTTGGCCTTGGCGTCGGCGGCAGCGTCCTTGCTGACAGCCGTCAACACGGCCTGCGGCGCAGTATCGACCAGGTCCTTCGCTTCCTTCAGGCCCAGACTGCTGACCAGTTGGCGCACGACCTTGATGACTTCGATTTTCTTCGCACCGGCGTCCTTGAGGACGACGTCGAATTCGGTCTTCTCTTCAACCGGAGCGACGGCGGCGGCACCAGCGGCAGGCATCGCCCCCATCATCACCGGAGCGGCGGCGCTTACGCCCCACTTCTCTTGTAGAATCTTCGACAGTTCGGCTGCTTCCATCAGTGTCAGAGCATTCAGCTGTTCGACCAGCTGATCCAGTTTTTCAGACATGACTTATTCCCTCCACGGAATTTTTTTGAATGATTTTGAATGTGTGTTGAAGAACGGCAGTCCCTGCCGCTCACGGCTCAGGCCGCAGCCTGAGCTTGTTCGGAACGCGCTTTGAGCACCTGCACCAACTCGCGCATCGGCGCATTGAGAACGTTGACCAATTGCGACATCGGCCCCTGGATCGTCGCCACTAAGCCGCCCAGCAGAATCGGGCGCGGCGGCAATTCGGCCAATGCGGTGACGCCGGCCGCATCCATAATGCGATTGCCCAACAGGCCGCCCTTGACCTTGAAGTTCTGCACTTCTTTGGCGAAGTCGACCGTCGCTTTGGCGACCGCCGCCGGATCGGTGAGACCGAAGCTCATGATCACGGACCCGACGAGCAGCTGTTCCGGCACGGGCAGACCTGCTTCTTTGAACGCGCGCGCGGCCAACGTATTTTTGACCATGTGCAGTTCGCCTTGCACGTCATGAATCTTCGTTCGCAGACGATACAGGTCTTTGGTCGGCACGCCCGGGCAGGCCGAAATAATCACGGCCTGACTGCGCTTCAACCATTCGGCATACTCCGCAATCAACTCACCTCGACGCTCTTTGTTTACTGGCATTTGATTCACCTCCTTTCGTCCATTGTCATTCGCAACGGCGAACAACAAAAAGTCTTTGCCGCAGATGGTGAGGCAAAGACTTGAGACGATGACAGGCAAAGGCCTGTTCAAATCATCCCTGACTTTAAGCCTCGGCAGGTTCTGATTAAGCGGATCTTTCGATCAGCGCCTGCGGTCATTGGCTGCA
Source organism: Thermoflexales bacterium (assembly GCA_017882055.1). Lineage (GTDB taxonomy): Bacteria > Chloroflexota > Anaerolineae > Fen-1058 > Fen-1058 > JADGQE01. The sequence continues at coordinate 3,106 of JADGQE010000256.1, read as the reverse complement.
GCAGTATTCAATTGTAGAAACCTTGCGAGGGATCTGAGGTCGGCTGACGATTGTACAGCCAACCCTCGCAAGGATATTTCGCCAGGTTTTATTCCATCGACTGGGCCAGGTTGGCATCGACTTTGACGCCGGGTCCCATGGTCGCGGCGACCGAGATCTTCTTCAGATAGTTGCCTTTAGCTGCGTTCGGCCTGGCCTTCTTAATGGCGTCCATCAAGGCCCCGAAGTTGGCGGTCAAATCGGCGAGGGCGAACGATGTTTTGCCGATCGGCACGTGCACGCCCGACGTCTTATCGACCCGGAACTCCACACGGCCGCCCTTCGCTTCTTTGATCATGCGCGGCAGATCGCCGGCCACCTGCGTGATGTTGCCCGCTTTAGGGCTGGGCATCAAACCGCGTGGACCGAGCACCTTGCCCAATCGCCCGGCCTTGCCCATCATATCGGCCATCGCGATGGTCATATCCCAATCGGTCCAGCCGTCTTGAATCTTCTTGAAACCCTCGTCGTCGCCGACGACGAAATCAGCGCCGGATTCCTGCGCGAGGCGGGCGGCATCGCCTTGAGCGAAGACCATCACGCGAACGACCTTGCCCAGACCGGCGGGCAACAACACGACGCCGCGCACCTGCTGATCGGCCTGGCGTGGATCGACGCCCAATCGGAAATGAACTTCGACCGTGGCATTGAATTTGGCGTACGAGGTATCCTTGACCAGCTGCATTGCCTCCACGGGCGCATACAGCTTGTTGATATCCACTTTCTTTGCTGCTTCGTTATACTTCTTACCGTGCTTTGCCATCGTTAGCTCCTGGTGGTCCAAACGGGCCCGCGCTTCACGCGCGCGTCCTCCCACTTGATGATTAGTCCTTGATGTCGATCCCCATGCTGCGCGCCGTACCCGCAACCATCGCCATCGCGTCGTCGATATCGAAGGCCGGCATATCCTTCATCTTCGTTTCGGCGATCTCGCGAAGCTGCTTGTGCGTCACCTTCGCAACCTTTTGCTTGTTCGGTGTCGACGAGCCTTTCTCGATGCCGGCCGCTTTGCGCAGCAGATCAGGGGTGGGCGACGTCTTCAGCACAAACGTAAACGAGTTATCGGTATAAATATTGATTTCCGCCGGGATGATTTGCCCGGCCATGCTCGCCGTGCGCGCATTGTAATCTTTGCAGAACGCCATCAAGTTGATGCCGTGCTGCGCCAGCGCGGGACCGATAGGCGGAGCAGGATTCGCCTTACCCGCTGTAATGTTAAGTTTGACGACGACCTTCAGTTTCTTAGCCATTGTGATCTCCTTGTGGTCCAAACGGGCTCGCGCTTCATGCACGCCCTCCCACTTGATTTCTCAAAACCAGGCTTCCGGCTCCTGCGGAGCAGACGAAACCTGATTTACATTTTTTCAACTTGCAAGAAATCCAGCTCGACCGGAGTTTCTCGCCCAAAGAACGACACCATGACGCGAACTTTGGCCTTGTCCATGTTGATCTCATCGACCGTACCCATGAAATCGTTGAACGGCCCGTCCACGATGCGCACCTTCTGGCCCGGCTTGAAGGTGACTTTGACCTTGGGGGCTTCGGCCTCCATGCGCTTCAAAATCGAAGAGACTTCTTCGGGGCGCAGCGGTGTAGGCTTGTTGCCCATGCCGACGAAGCCGGTGACGCCCGGCGTGTTGCGAACGACATACCACGAATCGTCATTCATCAGCATTTGAACCAGAATATAACCCGGGAAGACGCGGCGTTCGACCGTGCGGCGCTTGCCCTCTTTGACTTCGATTTCCTCTTCAGTCGGCACGATCACCTGGAAAATCTGATTCGCCATGCCCATCGATTCGATGCGCTGCTCAAGGTTGTGCTTCACTTTATTTTCGTAACCGGAATAGCAGTGAACCACGTACCAGGCCCGCTCGTCCGAAACTTCGGTAAGATCAGGTGCGCCTTCGGGCGCCCCGCGCATCGCCGAGACACGCAGATCGCGCAGTGCCGCCTTGACTTCTTCCGCATCGGGCGGCAGCGGCAATTCGATCGCCAACTTCATTTCTTCCCCGGGGAGAGAAGATTCTATCGACTCGTCTTCGATCTCTTCGGATGGTTCTTCGGACTCGGTTTCCGAATCGATCGGCGAACTCACCTCGTCCAGAAGGAGAGGTGTTTCACTCAACTCGTCTTCAATTGGCTCAGATTGATCTTCAGGCGGCTGGGCCTGCGGCTCATCCGGCGCAGTCTCTTCGGGGAACTGAACTTCGTCTGTCATTGCTTACTCATTGTCGGCGCAGCCCGACCACCAGGGCCGCCAGGCCAACCACCGATGCGACCAGGCCGATGATAATGCGCAGCGGATCCCTCGGTTCCACCAGGATACCGCGGAACAGCCACAGGGCCAGCGGATCGAAAATCACGCCCAGCAATATGGCAAACGCAATCGTCATACCCAGCACAAGCAGCGTCAGGTTGCGAGCTTCGCGCCGGGTCGGCCAATTGACCTTCTTCAGCTCGGCGCGTGTTTCTTTGAAATAACGTACCATTCGATTATCTTGTTTGACTTCGGCCACGGGCACGTGACTCCTGTTGAACGACACTATAGGTTGCTAGCCTCAAAATTCAGCCGCGCGAAGCGCTGCGCGGCCAAATCATTCAGGCAGGCGAGGCAGGAATTGAACCCGCAACCCCCGCTTTTGGAGAGCGGTGCTCTGCCAATTGAGCTACTCGCCTAGTGAGTCTCGTAATTTTCTAGTTGGATCAATACGATTATACACCCAACTATCTGACTACGTGACTACTCGTCTACTTTTGTTCCTTGTGCATCGTGTGCTTGCGGCAGCGCGGGCAGAACTTGTTGAACTCAATCCGGCCCGGATCATTGCGCCGATTCTTCTGAGTCGTATAGTTGCGCTCTTTGCATTCCGAGCAAGCCAACGTCACAATTGCACGTACATCTTTCTTTGCCATCTCTGATTCTCTTTCTTAAGACAGATAACCTTGCGAAGGTTGGAATGATTAGCCCGACACCGACGTGATGACACCCGCCCCGACCGTCAAACCGCCCTCGCGAATCGCAAAGTGCCCGCCGACTTCCAATGCCACCGGCGTGATCAACTTC
>JADGQE010000255.1 GCA_017882055.1 Thermoflexales bacterium | reverse complement strand
ACCACGTGCGTCAGTTCATGCGCCATCAATCTGCGTCCCACGGGCGACTGCGGCGCATACTGCCCCGCGTCAAACACCACATTCCGCCCGACCGTGTAGGCCAGCGCATTCACCGCCCGTGCTGATTCTGATGCTTTCGCATCCGTATATACCCGCACACTGCTGAAATCATGTCCGAAGCGCGGCTCGAAGAAAGAACGCGCAGCCGCATCTAACGGTTGGCCCGATGAACGCAGCACATCATGCACGATAGTCGGCGCACCACTCATTGATTGAGCGCTGCCGCTTTCTTTACGCCGCAAGAATTCATCTTCCTCACGAGGACCCGCCGCGTGTGCGCATGCTCCGCAACTCGCGCTGCGCTGGATGAGTGGACGCGTGACCCGGGTGATTGATTTCTTCTCGGCGGTTGCGGCCGTTAAACTACTCATATGGATCACATTCCTCTACCGCATAATTTCTCGGCGCAGCCAATTAAGAGCGTAGATTTAGGCGACGGCGCAAAAGTACCTGGATCTGGTGGGTCATCGTCAATTCCAGGGGTCCAACCCGCCGGGTCAGGATTGCTCAGCCCGCAGTTCCGGGCCAGCGTACCTACAAAGGTATTGCTATTGGGACCGAGGGAGCAGTACATCCCGATCGGATAAGCTGCAAACTCGCTTTCAAGACAAGACAAACTGATAGCGGTGGCTTCACAATCCGCATTGGCATTGAAGTCTTCCGAAAAATCGCGCATCGGCACTCCCTGCCAACAACCGGACTGCCATCCATGTTCTTGATCCCAATCGTCTGGATCAAATAAGGGTTGGTTGACCGGTTCCAGGCTGAAGGTATGGTTCCCCGGGCCACTGCCACCAATCCGGAAAAATGCATGCCGCCCAATAGGTAAGGTCTCGAGCGACTTTGAGCACATATATACGGTCGGCGAACCCGTTCCTCCGGAAGTATCGACCTGGCGCTGCAGACGAGCACCGCCTGGTTGTCTTTGCCGGTTCTGCATACCGACCCCCATTATGCTCCGTATCGAATTGGCATCCGCCTCCTGCTCGAAAGCATCATTTACCGCGCCAATCCGCAGTTCACCGGATGTGATTTGGCCTGTTGCAGCCTGTGTTTGCTGAAGCGTGTGGGTCAGCTCATGCGCCAACAACCTTCTGCCTTCGCCGGCATTTGGTGCATACTGCCCCGCGCCAAACACTACATCGCGTCCCACTGTGTACGCTAATGCATTCACCCTCCGTGCGGATTCTGCCGCTTTCGCATCTGTGTGCACTCGCACCGCGCTGAAGTCCGCGCCGAAGCGCGGCTCAAAGAACGAACGAGCTGCCGCATCAAGGGGTTGACCCACTGATCGCAATACGGCATGCACAATGGGCGGCGCACCACTCATTGATTTAGCGCCGCCGCTTTCTTTACGTCGCAAGATTTCATCTTCCTCACGAGGACCCGCCGCGTGTACGCATGCTCCGCAACTCGCGCTGCGCTGAATCAGCGGACGGGCCGTTCGGGTGATTGATTTTTTCTCAGGCGGCGCAAACGTTTGACTCATCACCGTTACACCTCCAACTGCTGCAACACCGCACGCGCCAGCGCATCCGCCACCAGCTGCGCGATTTCGTTATCGGATGCACCCGCGCGCACGCGAAGGCTGGGCAGCGAAATCGATGATACGCGATAGCCAGCCGGTGCAGCTGTGAATTCATCTGCACGAGCACGCACAGTCGCTTCGAGCGCTTCACCGATCAAGTTGCCGATGGCTTGCGCGCGACCCGCTGACACGTCGGCGCTGAGTTGCAGATTCAGTCGATCGATCTCAATGTCCATGACGTTATCGCACCAACCCAAAATAAGGACCGAAATCAGATTCCAAACAAGCCTTGCCAATTTTGTCGAACTCACGTTTCGTCGCGCGAATAAGGTGTGGCATCTGCACCGGCGCGTCTTCGGCGGCCGCGAGAAAGGCGGCGTTGAGTGCGATGTTGCGAATGTTGCCACCGGCGATCTTGAATTGCCTTGCCACAAAATCGATGTCCAGATCTTGCTGCGGCATCTCCGCTGGAAACGATCGACGCCAGATCTCCGCGCGATGCTGCGCGTCTGGAAACGGGAACTCGATCAGGAAACGCAGCCGCCGCAAGAAGGCTTCGTCGAGTGCCTGGCGCATATTGGTCGCCAGAATAGCGAGTCCTTGAAAGTCTTCCATGCGCTGCAGTAGATAGTTAATTTCGATGTTGGCGTAGCGATCGTGCGCGTCCTTCACTTCCGAGCGCTTGCCAAACAACGCATCGGCTTCGTCAAAGAACAGAATCACGCTGCTGCGTTCCGCTTCGTCAAAGACGCGCGCCAGGTTCTTCTCGGTCTCGCCGATGTATTTGCTGACCACGCACGACAGATCGATGCGATACAATTCCAGGTTGAGCGTGCCCGCCAGGATTTCAGCGGCCATCGTTTTGCCGGTGCCCGATGAACCGCTAAAGAGCGCGCTGACACCGCGCCCGCGCGATAGTTTCTTGCCAAAGCCCCACGCTTCATACACCCGCGTTTGCTGCGCCACCTGTTGTTGAATTTCGATCAGCTGCTGTCGCGCCATGTCTGGCAGCACGATATCGTCCCACGTATAGCGCGGCTCGATTCGCCGGGCCAGCTCGCTCAAGTGATGCTGCGGATGCGCCCGTGCCGCCTGCCATACATCCTGCATCGACAGCTGCGGATCTTCGGGCGCGCGGACCAGCGCCAGCGTGCGCGCCGACTCGGCCACGCGTTGGATATCGCCGGGCGTGAACGGAAACTGCGCGGCCAGCCCATCGCCCTGCCCATTCAACGCAGCACCCAAATGAATTTGCCACAGGCGCTTGCGCTCCCGAAGGTTCAGCGGCGGCACTTCGAATGGAACGACCATCATCCGCGGCTGAATGTCGAGCCAGGCGGCACGCATGGTCGTGCCGATCAAAATCAGATGTGCGCCGCCGGCGCAAGCCCGATTGATCGCGGCGCGCCCTTCTTCGGGCAAATCCGTGCAGTCAAGATAAGCAGCCGCATGTTGCAAAATCGATTCGCGCAAAAACAACGCCAGACTGTTGTCGCTCAGTAAATCGGCTGCACTCGCGGTCAACACCGGAGTACGCAGCTGCGCACAGGCACTGGCCGCCAACGTGCGCCGCCCCGCACCGCGCGCACCGAACATGTTCACCACCAGCCGCATCGGCCAGCGATCGGCGGCCAGGCCGTGCTGAATGATCGCGCCGAGCTGCTTCGCCAGTTCAGGCCGAATCATCTGATCGGACGGCGGCGCCTGGACAAACTGCATGCGCTCCAGCAACGCGGCCGGCGGTTCGTTCACGCCCAGCAGGGCGTTGACGATGCGCCGATCCAAATGAAATGCGGTCGCGAGCAATGACGGAGTGCGCTCTTCAAGATGGATCAGGTTCCAACTGATCAGCGGCCTGGAGGCCGAGAAGCTCAAACGGGCCTGCACCCATTCATCGGCCGACTCGCAATACAGCCGCAGCGCCAGGGCCGCCGTCGGCTGCCGCGCGCCGGAATCGAACTGGCATTGCGCCAACAACGTCTCAAAGGTCGAGTCGAGTTCAATCGCCAGCCCCAACAACAGCACTTGCGCTTCGAATGAATTGAGTCCGAAGGCAGCGCTTAACTGCTTGAAGGGCAAATCATTCTCAGCCAAAGCGGCCTGGCAGCGCGTGGACAGCAGCGTCAGCTCAGCGGTGAGCGATCGGGCTCGCGGATCATCGTGATAGAAAATCGGCTCGGCCAGATCCGGCTGCGTCGATCGGGCTTGCTGCCACAAGGCATAACGCAGCAGCAGCACACGCAGACGCGCCAGCTCATCTTGTAGATACAGCCAGTTCGTTTGCAGCGCGGTCTCAACTTCTGTTTGCGCCATTTCGGCAATCACTACGTCACCTCGAACTCAACGTCGTCCCGGCTGGTGAAAGCGTTGAAACGCACGTACACGGCATACTTGCCCACAGGCAGATTCGGCACGGTCACGACGATCTGGGTATCCGTCTTGGTAGTGAATTGGCTGGCCGGGATCGTTTGATCGGCGATCAGCACGTAGATGTTGGCATCGTCTTGCGCGCGATACAGTCGCCAGCCGTTGATCGTCAGGATGTGCGTCGATCCACCCGGCGCAGACACGGGCAGCACCGCTGTCACTTTAGGCGCGAGCACGATGGGTACCGGTTCGGACGTCAGCGTCTTGGGAAATGCGCCGGTGGCGACGGCATTCGATTGATCAAAGCCGACCTGCACGCGCACCATCTGCATCCCCGGCCATAACGCCGGATCATTCGGCACCGTGGTTTGGATCTGATCGCTGCGCAGCGCCGGTGAACCGAGGCCCGCTAGATCGATCGTCGCGCCGCCGATCAATACTTTCGTCGTCGCACTGAAGAAGTGCGAGCCATTGATCGTCAAAGCATCACCAATTCCAACCGTATCCGGATCGATCGACGAGATATCCGGGCCGCGCAATGTAACCACGACGTTGCGAGCGCGCACCGGCAGCGGCGTGTTTCGCCGCTGCAGTGATTCGATCTGAACCACGGACACTTCATACGCCACCGACAGACGCATACTTTCTTCTGCCCCCGTCCAGATTTTGGATAAATCATCCAGCGTCAACGGCAAGAGCGAAATGCGCAGATGCTCGCGCGCCATCAACAGGCTCGTATCCAGCACCGGCTGCACCGTCGAAGTCATCAGCGTCGGCAGCAAAATGGCGTTGTCACGCAGCACCCGCATCGCCGCCCCCAACATACGATGCGCTTCCGTTTCGTCGGTGTCGGTCGAGAACGGCGTCAACAGGTAATGCAAATTCAACGACAGTGGCGGGTGGCCGTAGTCGCTGGTCGTGCCGATACGCGGGTCTTCTTGATTGGCGATGAAGTGATTCTCGATCACCTGAAATAGCAACAGGTTCAAGCGATTGCCCGTAACCGATTGCTTGACGTCGGGCCGACTGATCGTGATCGCAGCATTAAGACGATCGGGCGGCGGCGGCGCGACATTCAAACTGTCGTCCAGCAACGTCTTGAGACTCAGCGTAACTCCACGAATGGAAGTGTAGTCGCTCACCCTTCACCTTCACGCAGCATCAAAGCAATCCTAAAACGTTGAGCGCCAGCCGCGACGCGCCAGGGCCAGCGAAGCAAACGGATCGCTCGGCGCAGCCGGTTGAGACACGACAGGCGCACGCGGCGCATTCGATTCAACGCGCACATCCACACGCCCGATCGTCACTCGAACGTCCTGGCGACGTGGCGGCGCAGTAACGATTCGCTCACGCGTCAACGACGGCGGCAGACGCGTCTCAAATGTGCCACTTTCATTACCCAACGCCGATGCAGGTTGTGATGGAAATTCAAGTGCGGCAGCGTGAACCGTTGGTTCAAGCCGCACCACACTGCGCACTGAATTTTCTGCAGTCGCTGGACCTTCGTGATTCAGCGGCTCGGCCTCTTGCGAAGCCGGCTCGTTTATCGATCGCATTTCCAGAGGCAAAGCCGGCGTAGGGCGATCGACACCTGCGGGCACAGGCACAGGGATTTCAACCATCATCTTTTCCGTACGCTGCGGCGTCAAAGCACCTGTCGACGGCCTCGAAGCAATCGGCGATGGTCTTGATGGTGAAGATGGCAATGAACGAGGTGAAGACATCGGATCGAATCGAGGCAACGACTCTGTAGCCACCGAATGGTCAGGTCGCATCTCGGTCACTTCGCTGCGTTGAGATGAAGATGCCGATCTCGCATTCAACGAAGATGCTGCTTCAACGCGAGCCGCTGGTGCAGCGGACGAACCTGCGGTTGGCTCAGTCGCAGGGCCGCGATCTTCGCCAGGCATCGAAAATGGGCTAGTCGGTGGCAGAATGGGTGTTTGAGTCAAGAATGACGAAACACGCGGCGGCGCGATCGACACAGCCGCCGGATTCATACCTGCACCGCGCGCGGCGATCTGCCGCAGATAGCCCGCCAGATGACGCGTCATGCTTGCGCCTCTGCGATCTCTCTGACGAGATCCGACAGTAGATCAAGATAAATGCGCCGCTTTTGAAACGGCATCGCTAGAATCTCCGCTTCGCTCCAATGGTAATACCAGGCCAGCGTGTG
>JADGQE010000254.1 GCA_017882055.1 Thermoflexales bacterium | reverse complement strand
TGAACCTGCGCCTGTTCTGGCAGGGCGCGTTGTTGTCGTATATCGCGCTGTTTCGGTGGCTGCGGCCGCAGACCTACCTCGCCTCGAAAGTGGCGATGCCGTTGTGGCAGATGTTGTTCTTCACTTTCGTGGGCACGTATGGCAGCGGTCAATCGAATGCCAGCTTCTACGCCATCGGCAATGCGGTGCAGATCGCCGCGATCAGCGGCATCTTCGGCGTGACGATGAGCATTGGCGGCGATCGCTGGGAAGGCACGCTGCCGTATCTGTTTGGCACACCCGCCAACCGCCTGATGATGTTTGTGGGCCGCTCGTTCATTCACATCATCGACGGCATGTTGGGCGTCGTCATTGGCTTGACCTGGGGCGTGCTGCTGCTGGGCGTCGATCTCTCGCACACCGATGGCGCGGCGCTGGCCCTGACGATTCTGATCACGACTTTCAGCACATCGGGGCTGGGCTTGCTGTTGGGCTGCCTGAGTCTGATCACACTCAACGTGATGTTCATCAACAACTCGGTCTACTTCTTGTTGTTGATTTTCTCCGGCGCCAACGTGCCGATTGCCACCTTGCCGGGCTGGATGCAAACGATCTCAGGGGGGCTGCCTTTGACGCGCGGTATCGCTGCGGCCCGTGCGTTGATCGCCGGGGGAAGTCTGGCAGAAGTGATGCCGCTGCTGATCGGTGAATTTCTGCTGGGCGTGATCTACATCACGCTCGGCTACGTCCTGTTTCGCTGGTTCGAGTTTGAGGCGAAGCGGCGCGGCACATTGGAAGCGTTCTAACAAAACCACTCAATCAAAAACCGGGTTTCGCCTGCTCCGCAGGAGCCAGAAACCCGGTTTCTATTTGCTCAGTGATTTTAGAGTTCCTTCACATACACCCGATGCGTCTTGTAGAGTTTGCCGCCGATATTGACCAGATCGCTGCGCATCTGCACAGCCGTGTCGGCCACCTGGGTGAGATCGGCATATTGAAATTTGAAATCGAGGATGGTGTGTTCCATCTCTGTGTATAACAGGGCGTTGCCGCCGCGCCCCTGAAACTCCGGCAGAATCCCCGCGCCGTTGATAGCCGCCCATTTGGTGCGCCGCATCTCCAGCAGCAGATCAAACAATCCAAAGGGAAAAAGATGTCCCCTGGCGCGCTGAAGCGCCGCCGAGACATCGTGGAAGGCAAACAGGAAGCCGACGACGTCTTCGCCGTGGATGATGATCTTGATCATGCGCGGCTCGGCCACCAGCATGATGTTATCGACGACGAATTTGATTTCGCGCTGCGCCAGCGGATAGTATTCCCAGTTGTTGACGAAGGCATTGTTATACGCAGTGCCGATCCGATCGATCCACTGCTTCAATTCCTTCTTGCTGGCGAAGCGCTTCACGCGCAGCGTGCCGCGCTGCTGCACGCGCTCGGCGATGCTGTGAATCCGATCGGGCAAATGGAAACTCTCGGCGGTGAGGTAACACGAGATGAAATCGACTTCCTTATGGAAGCCCAGCGCCTCGACGAGACGCGGATAATAGGGATAGTTGTAGTTCATCATCGTCATCATCTGACGATGTTCAAAACCGTCGATCAGCAGCCCGTAGCCGTCGAGCGGGCCGAAGCCCTTGGGGCCGACAACTTTATCCAGCCCGCGCGATCGCGCCCACTCAAATCCTTTTTCGAACAGGCCGTTCGCCGCCGCTTGATCGTCCTCGCATTCGAACAGATAGAACTGCGCTTGATGGGTGCCGTGATATTGATTGAAAGCGCGATTCTCCAGCACGGCGAGGCGGCCCGCGGCTCGCCCGTCACGCAGCGCGACGAAGAAATCGGCATCGGAATGCTCGTAGAAGGGATGCTTCTGCTTGTTCAACATCAGCTCGACATCCATGCGCAACGGCGGCACCCACTGTGGATGTTTGGCATACAATCGATAGGGAATGTCAATGAAGCGCCGAATCTGAGGTTTCGATCGGAGATCGACCTGTTCGATGGTCAGCATAATAATCCTATTGAGTGGGATGGCCTGGCGGCTTATTATACTCTGCCTTGTGAAAAGCGATCGGTTGCCGGCGAAGCAAAACAAGCGTGATGGAGTGGGCCTCTTTTTAGAAAAGTGGTAAACTGTCTCTACTCCAACAGGCTGACGATGAAAGTATGCCTTGTCCTCGATGCGGCTTTGTGAATATTGAAACGGCCACACGGTGCGCTAAATGCGGCGCGGCGCTGACCGGGCCTGCGCCCGATCCTTCCTCAGCCGATGCGATCGCTCTTCGGCGCGAACTCACCGAAACCCAGGAGGCGGTGCGCCGGCTGCGCCGCTATGTCCCCTCGGTCGTGGCCGAAGGCATCTTGCATGATCAGGAACGGCTGCGCGGTGAAAGCCGCGAAGTCACCGTGCTTTTCGCCGACGCCGTCAGCTTCACGCATCTTTCGGCTTCGCTCGGCGCCGAATCGATTTTCAATCTGATCAACGATCTCTTGAGCCGCCTCGTCGAGTGCGTCCACCGGTATGATGGCATGGTCGATAAATTCACCGGCGACGGTTTGATGGCTGTTTTCGGCGCGCCGGGCGCGCATGAAAATGATGCGGAGCTGGCGGTACGCGCGGCTTTAGACATGCAAAAAGCCGCGCTCGAGTTTGAATCGATCGCCCGCGCCCAACTGGGCGCGCCGCTCCAGATTCGCATCGGCGTTCACAGCGGTCCGGTCGTCGCCGGCATTCTGGGCACGCAAGAACAGGCGGCGTATACCGTCATCGGTGAAACCGTCAACCTCGCGTCGCGTTTGCAGGCGCAGGCGCGCCCGGCGTGTATCCTCGTCAGTTATCGCATCTATCAGCAAACCCAGGCTCTATTCAACTTCCAGACGGCCGGCACGCTGCAGATCAAAGGCATCGATCAGCCCGTCGCGGTTTATGAAGCGCTGGGCGATCGATCCGAGCCGTTGTCCACACGCGGTATCTCGGGCGTGTCCAGTATCTATCTCGGACACGATACCGAGCTGCAACAACTGCGGGCGCTGTTGTCGGCTTTTCTCGACGATCGGCGTGGCCGCCTGATCGTGATTCAAGGCGAGGCCGGCCTGGGCAAATCGCGGATGGTGCAAGAGTGGCTGTCGACCTCCGCCCCCGGCCCGGCTGCCATTTGGAAGGGACGGGGCTTGCCTTATACGCAGGGCGTCAGCTATAGCCTGTTCCGCTCGTTGCTGCATGATGCGTTGCGAGAACAACCGGGCGAAGGCTGGGATGTGCGCGTGTCGCCCGCGCTGCGCCCGTTCCTGCGGCAGATGCTGGGCATGGCACTGACACCCGATGAACGGATCGCGTTCAGCAACCTGGAGCCGGATCGCGTTAAACTGTTGACGACTCTGGCCTTGCGTGAATGGGTGCTGGGCGAAGCCCGCCTGAGACCGCTGATTTTGATCCTCGACGACTTCCACTGGTCCGATGATCTGTCGCGCGATATGCTGCAGTCCATAGCTAACCTGGTGAATGAAGTCCCGATCGTGTTGTGTATCATGACGCGGCCTCAACCGGAAAAACCGCTCATGCTGCCGGCGCTCACCGCCGACAAATCACTGGCGGCCCCGCTTAAATTGTCGTTGGAGGTCAGGCCGCTTTCGGCCAAACATAGCCGGGCTTTGCTCGGCCATCTGGTCAACCTGAGCGATCTACCGGAACCGATCACGAACACGATTCTCATTCGCTCGGAAGGCAATCCGTTTTACATTGAAGAGTTCGTGCGGATCCTGATCGAGAAGGAAGTGCTGCGGCTGCAAGGGGGACAGTGGCGTGTCGCCTCAGCCATGGCCCTGCAGACGGTCGAAATCCCCACCACTCTCAACGGGTTGATGATGACGCGCATCGATCGCCTGCCGAAAGAACTCCAGCAGGTGTTGCGCAGTGCCTCGGTACTGGGCTTGCAGTTCCCGGCACGGGTGCTGGACGAGATGGAGCGCCGGCTGCATGGCATTCCCAGTGCGCGGCCGATGGTTGAACGCCTCATCGATATGGGCGTGCTGGAAGAACGGCAAGAGACCGGTGAGCTGCTGTACACCTTCTGCCATATCCTCACTCAGGAAACGATCTACAACAGTCTGCTGCACAGCCAGCAGCCCGAACTGCACCGGATCATCGCCGAGAGCATCGAATCGCTCTACGCCGATAATCTGCTCGATCAGGCCGAAGTGCTGGCGCTTCATTTTGATCGCGCGCGGGCGCGTGATAAAGCCCTGCAGTATGCGGTGCTGGCCGGTGATCGCGCCCGGGCGCGGCTGGCGCATCACGAAGCGATCGAATACTACAGCCGCGCGCTGCAGATCTCGCAGCACTTGAGCGGTTTCGAAGCGGCGCGCTGGCAGGCCGCCGTCGGGCTGGGTGAAGTCCAGCAGCTCATCGGCGAGTACCAGGAAGCCATTGCGTTTTATCAGGCCGCGCTGGAAGAATGGAGCGAGGCCAGCCCCGAAGATCGCGGCCGAACTATGTTGAAACTCGGCCAGGTGTGGGACAAGCGCGGTAATTTACAAGAGACTGAGAACTGGCTGCGACAGGCGTTGGCTCAAGTCGATCAGGCCCAGGCGGCGCTGCCTGATCTGCGCGCCCAAATTTATTCAGAGCTTGGCTGGCTCAATCTGCGCCAGGGCGATCTCACGTCAGCGCAGGAATGGCTCGAAAAAGGGCTGGGCTTAGTCGGCGATACGTTGTACTACGGTGTGCTGTCGTCCATCCTCAATCGCCTGGGCGCGATCCATTATAACCGCAGCGAATGGAAGCAGGCCGCCGAGTACGTCAAGCGTGCGCTTGATCTACGCGAGCGGCTGGGTGACGTGGTGGGCTACGCGCGATCGTTGAATAACCTGGCCATCCTCAAGCAGTCCACCGGCGATTGGGAAGGCGCACTGAGCGATTATCAACACGTGGTTGAGATGCAGGAGCGTATCGGCGAAGTCGAGGGTCTGGTTCAAGCCTGCACCAACCTGGGCGTGTTGTATACGGAGCGCGGCGAGTGGGCCAAGGCCGACGATAACCTTCAGCGCAGCTTTGCCCTGGCCCAGCAGATCGCACATCCCTATGAACTGGCCCAGGCGCACATGAACCTTGGCCGGCTGGATTTGCTGCAAGAGCGCTGGGCGGATAGTGCTCGCCATTTAAACTCGTCGATTGCGTTATACGGTGAAGTCGGGGCGCGGGCCAACCTCAACCTGAACGACGTTTATTATTTGCAAGGCATTCTGAATCTGGAACAGGGACGCGTCGATGAAACTGCCCTCTGGGCCAAGCGCAGCCGCGAATTGTTGACCAAGGTAACGGAGACCGATCACGGCGAATCGGTCGAATGGGGACGTTATGAGCTGCTGCTGGGGCGCATCGCCATGGCCCGCCATGATCTGACCGAGGCCCGTCACCAGATCGATCGGAGCGTGGCGATTTTCGAGGCCAATGGTGTCGAGATAGAATCCGGGCGGGCAGCGTACTGGAATGGCTTGTTGTCGCAGGAATTGAGTCAAATTGAGCGGGCGCGTGAGGAGCTGGGTACGGCGCGTCAAATCTTCGACCAGCTCGGCGCTGTCGCTGATTCGCGGCGAACCGAGGCGCAGCTGGCCCGCCTTTCGCCACCAGCCTAAAGCATCGGACTTTCGTCGCTGCCTGGAGTCAATGCCAAAAACGAGTGCAGGCTGGAAAGAGTTTCCAGCCTGCACTCGTTCTAACTACTGCTGCTTAAGGAGGATCTTACGGCACGATGTTGATCGATACGCCCGATGTCCCTGTCGGCGAGTTCTGCAGGGTGGCGAACAAAGCTGCCCAGGCGGGATCCCCGGTACTGCCTGACCAACTATTGTAACCACCGCTCCAACTATGGTAACCACCTGACCACGATGTGTAGCCGCCACTCCAACTGTTGTAGCCGCCACTCCAACTGTTATAACCACCGCTCCAGCTGTTATAACCACCGCTCCAGCTGTTGTAGCCGCCACTCCAGCTATTGTAGCCGCCGCTCCAGCTGTTGTAGCCCCCGCTCCAGCTGTTGTAGCCGCCACTCCAACTATTGAAGCCACCGCTCCAGTTGGTCGTGCCGCCGCTCCAACTGTTGTAGCCGCCGCTCCAACTATTGTAACCACCGCTCCAACTATTGTAACCACCGCTCCAACTATTGTAACCG
>JADGQE010000253.1 GCA_017882055.1 Thermoflexales bacterium | reverse complement strand
TACGGCCTGGCTTTGCAGTATAATGTACCGGTCGATCAGCTCTTGAAACTGAATGGCCTGACGATGTCGTCGCTGCTGCAGATTGATGATGAGCTGGTCATTGCGGCGCCGCCGACTGTCGCTCCAACGGCAGCCGCCACGTCGACAACCGTGCCGGCCTCGGCGGACACCGTTCAAACGCCGACGCCGGTTCAGATTGCAGCGGCCAGCAAGACGCAGTTGTGCGTGCGCGCCTTCAGCGATCTCAATGGCAATGGCCTGTTCTCAAGTGATGAAGCGTTGATCGGCGGCGCGGTGTTCGTCGTTGCGGACGATCAAGGCAAGCAGGTGGCCACTTATGCGTCCGACGGGGTCAGCGACCCGCACTGCTTCAGCCGTTTAACGCCCGGCCATTACTCAGTATCGATTCAGCCTGCGCCCGGCGCAATCGCTACCTCGGATCGGCGCTGGAGCGTCGTGCTGGATCAAGGTATGACGGTCGATGTGAATTTCGGCAGCCGCGCCACGGGCGACGCCGCTCCAAAGCCGGCTTCATCTTCGGAGGCAGGCAGCGGGGCAGTCGTGTTGATTTTGATCGTCGGCGCAGTCGGCGCGGTCGGTTGGCTGATCGGCCGGCGGCGATAGAAAGCTGGAAGATGGAAAGTAGAAGTTAGAATCCAGAAGATAGAAGTTAGAAGATAGAAAGTACATGATCCGTCTAAACTCTAAACTCCAACTTCCACGCCTGCAGAGCGGGCAGTCCACATGCCGGCGTCGCGGCTGGATAGTGATCGGTGTGATCTGTATGTGGCTTCTCTCGTGGCAGATGGCGTCGGCCAGCGGCGATTCGACTCGATCGGTTTTAGGTTCGCGCAACTGGCTGGTCAATCCAGGCTTCGAAGGCAAGTATCATATCCAGTGCAGTTTTCCAGGCGGCAAACCGTGGATCACTTTACCCTGCGGCGGAGTGCTGCCGTCGATGCCGTGGCAGACGGTGCAGGTGGCGGATGGCTGGGTCGGGTGGTGGCAGCCGCCCTCGACCGATCGCGAGGCTCCGGACTATTACGCCAAGTTTCCGAACTCATGCTCTGGCGGCGCACCCGCCGGGTGTGTGGCGTGGCATAATCCGGAGTTCGGAGATACGGCGTCTTTAGTACAAGATCCGCCGCGCATCCGATCCGGCCAGAATGCGCAAAAGTATTTTACTTTCTGGAGCGTGCACGAGGGCGGGTTGTATCAAGTTGTGACGGGCACTCAGCCGACGATGCCGCTGCGCTTCAGTGTTTACATGGAAGTGTGGTCGGCGACGAAGATGTACGGCAGCGAGCCGAACCCGCATTTCTCTTTCGGCCAGACGAACATGCATTTGAAGGTCGGCATTGATCCGACCGGCGGAACAGATCCCTGGAGCAAGGACATCGTCTGGTCGGACGAGCACGAATCGTACGATCAGTTCACGCGCTTTGAAGTGCAGGCGGTGGCACGCTCTACTAAAGTCACCGTGTTTACGCACAGCCGGCCCGAGAATCCGATGGAGCATAATGATGTGTATGTCGACGATGCCGAGCTGGTGGTAGTCGGCGGCGGGCCGAGCGAGCCGGTGATTGTTAATCCACCGCCGGTGGTCGTGGCCGTCGGGGCACAGCCCACGTCGGCGCCGGGCGCCGGTGGACGGATCACGCATGTGGTAAAACCCGGTGACACGTTGTTTGCGTTGGCCTTACAATACGGCGTGCCGGTTGATCAGATCATGACACTCAATGGTCTGACCAGTGAATCGCAAGTGCAGATCGGCCGCGAGCTGCTCATTGCTCAAGCGGTGTTACAACCGCGCGCAAAACCGACGCAGGCGAGTCCCGCGGCGGTCAGCGGTGAAGCCGGCTCTGGGCATGGCAGCATCTGTGTTCAAGCCTTTGAAGATCCTAAGGCGGCCGGCGGCATCCAGCCGGTGAATGATCCAGCGCGCATGAGCGGGACGCGCTTCAGTGTATCGGAAGGGCAGAATAATCTGATCGCTGAGCTGATTCTCGATGGTCAATCGTCTGATTTTTGTTTCACCGACTTGTTGGCTATCACCTATCGGGTTACCGCCGATCCGCCGCCCGGTTATCTGGCTGCGGATCAGCGCCACTGGGCGGTCGCCTTGACCAGTGATGCCACGGTCGATATTCGCTTCGGAATTCGGCCTGATCCGTCGTCGGTTAAACAATCGAGCCTGTGGCCGATCGGTGTGCTGGGCGCAGGCGGGCTGTTGGTTTTGGCCCTCGCCGGCGTGTGGATATTGAAACGTCGCAGATAAAGGCTATCATCAATGACAGAACAAGGAGCAGACTAAGATGAAATGGAAATCAGCTCTGAAGAAGGGCATCGCGTTAATGGGCTTGATCGCCATCGCGGCGGCGCTAATCAGTGTGACTCCGGCGGCGATTCATGCTGCGCCACTGGCACAGTCTAACCTGCTAAAGAATCCGGGGATGGAGCAGCCCTATGATGGCAACAAATCAGCCAATGGCTGGGGCCGTTGGTTTGAAGATACGGGCAAGCCGAGCGGCGCCAATGCAGGCTTGGACTATGTGATCCCGCCGTATTTTAGCGCAGAACTCAACACGGCCATCGTGCGCAGCGGCGGCGCTTCGCAGCATATCGGCAACAAGTATGAACCGTGGCATGCCGGCTTGCAACAGGCGGTGAGCAATTTGACGCCCGGCAGCACCGTGCAATTCTGCGCCTATGGCCGGCTCTATGCCAATAATGATGACTTCGGCAAATCGCCGTCCATCTCATCCAAAGACGGGCGCATGCAGGTCGGTATCTTCCCGAATGGAGATGCGAACTGGGCCACGGCCGGGATTGTCTGGTCGCCGACGTCTAACCCGCATGACTACTGGCAGCAGATTTGCGTCCAGGCTCAGGTTGGCGATACCGGCAAAATCAATGTGTTTACCTCGTCGAGCTATCGCGGCGAAACAGCTTATCACTTGGACGCATGGTGGGACGATGCAACGCTGACGGTGTTAGATACTGGTCCGACGCCCGAGGCGACCGCAGGGACGGTGCCGAATGCTGCGCCGACAACCGCGCCGGCTGCTCTGCCTCCCTCGGTGACAAGCACGCCCAACCCCGACGGATCGGTAGTGCATGTGGTACAATCGGGCGATACCTTGTTCGCGCTGTCGCTGGCTTACAATGTGCCGGTCGATCAGATTTACTCGCTGAATAATCTCAGTGCCAGTTCGATCCTATCGATCGGGCAGAACATCATCATGAAGGCAGGCAGCGGCGGCGCAGCTGCTCCGACGGCCACGACGGCCCCGCAAGCGGGCGCGAATCCGACAGCGGCCGCTGCGCCAACAACGACGGTGGCGACGACGAGCACAGTTCAAACGCCAGCTACATCTGGCGCAACTGCCACAGCGGCGGCTGTGGCGGTATCGTCTACGGCCAAGCTGTGCGTGCAGGCCTTCAATGATGTGAACAGCGACGGGATCATGGTGCCCGGTGATTCACCGGTCGCCGGCGCGCAGTTTGCCGTGGCGAGTCAACAGGGCGTGCAGGTCGCGTCTTACACGACCGATGGCAGCGCCCAGTCGCACTGTTTTGCCGATCTACAGCCGGGCAGTTACACGGTGGCGGTACAGCCTGCGTCGGGCACGGTGGCTACATCGGATAAGCGTTGGACTGTGGTCTTGACGAGTGGCTCGCCGGTCAACGTCAATTTCGGCAGTCGCAGCGACAGCGGCAGTGATAGCAGTTCGGCTCAAAAGAGTTCGTCAGGCTCGAATTTGACGGGCCTGTTGGCTGGCGGAATCGGGTTGCTCGCGTTGCTGGTCGCCGGTGTGCTGGGGGCCGTTATCATTGCACGTCGACGCGGCTGATGAGGCTGCGATCTAGTTGCGAGGAGAAGAAGGATGCGTCTCACTCATAGAGCAACGTTGTTAGGGCGATGGATTACCTGGCTGGCGATCGTGTTGGCGTTGTTGATCGGTGTAACAGCGGCGAGCGCTGCGCCGCTGTCGCAACAAGGGTCCAGCCAAATCTGTGTGCTGGCGTTTGAAGATAAAAACGGCAATGGCGCGCGCGATAACAACGAGCCGCTGCTGGGCGCGGTCGGCTTCACGTTGGCCGATGCGAACGGCCTCAAAGGCTCTTATACGAGCGACGGCAGCAGCGAACCGTACTGCTTCGGCAAATTGGAGGCCGGCAGCTACACGGTACGCGCCAAAGCACCGGCCAACTTCGAATCGACGACAGAAGGCCAATGGGCGATCAGTCTGGCCAGCGGCGCGCAATATGATGCCAGGTATGGCGCGAAGCGCACCGGCGGCGATCCATCTTCGTCGGGCAATACGCCGGGCAGCTCGGCTTCCACGTCAAGCGGCAGCGGTACTTCTACCCTGGGCCGCATCGTGTTGGGTGGGCTGGGGGTGATTATCTTGCTGGCCGCCGGCTTCATGGCCGGCACGATCGTTCAGCGCGCGCGCCATCGATGACCGACCGCCGTTAGTGGTGCGGCGCAGTATTTGCGGCGCAGTATTTCAGGCCAGACGCTTGACGACTCAAGCACACGGGACGGCAGCTGATTTACCTCGAAGCGTCAGATCGATCCACTGGATCGGGCTGACGCTTCTTTTGTTGGCGCTGGTTGCGGCCGTCCCGTTGTGGACCGGGCCGGGCCTCGTCAATACCCGCGGCGGCGGTGACAGCCCGTTCCTGTTCTTCCGGTTGCAGCAGCTGGTGACGAACCTGCGCGACGGCGTCTTCCCGGCGCGCTGGATGCCGGATGCGGCTTATGGCCTGGGCTATCCGTTCTTCAATTATTACGCGGCGCTGCCGTATTACTTCGCGGCGATCTTCAACCTGATCGGCTTCGATCTCCTGGTCTCGATCAAGATCGTTCAGACACTGGGCTTTGTCTTCGCCGGTGTTGCGATGTATCGCTGGGCCAATCGACATTTGCCGACGCGGTGGGCGGCGTGGCTGGCGGCTGTCGCCTATGTGTATGCGCCGTTTCACTTCGTCAACGTCTACGTGCGCGGCGATTCACTCTCCGAGTTCTATGCCTTCATCTTTTATCCGCTGATCCTGCTGGCCATCGATCGCGTGATCGAATCGCCGCGCTCTTTCGGTTCACTGGCGCTGGCTTACGGTGGACTGATTCTCACCCACAACGTCTCTGCTTTGATCTTTTCGCCCTTTGCTTTGATCTATGCAATAATCCGAATTCAGAATTCAGAATTCAGAATTCGGAGGTCCGGCATTGTCCGGTTGATCGCCGGTTTCGTATTGGGCCTCGCTTTGTCGGCCTGGTTCTGGCTGCCTGCTCTGGGCGAAGCGAATCTGGTGCAGCTCGACAATCAGACGACCGGTTACTTCAACTATACCGAACATTTCCGCGCGGCCAATTTGATGCAACCTTCGATCGGCTTTGATTACTCGATTAACGCCGCGCCCGGATCGGTAACGCCGTTTGCGATGGGCTTACTTCAAGCGCTGGGCACGCTCGGCGGTCTAGCGGCTATCGTCGTTACGTGGAAACGCAATTCGCCTAAGTCCATGCGCGTCTTCGCGTTGATCGGCCTCGCCCTGTCGACCCTGATGATCACGCCGTTGTCGCGTCCATTGTGGGATACGCTGCCGCTGCTTTCTTTGACACAATTCCCCTGGCGGTTTTTGTCTATTCAAGCGTTCTTCACATCGTTCGTCATTGGCTATATTGTTTCGCTCCGCGCTTCTCGCTCCGCGCTTCTCGCTTCTTGCATGGGACTGGCACTTGTCGCCGTGATGATGCTTCCGCTGCGTCCTGATTATCTGCCGATTCGCGCCGCTGAGATCACACCGGATCGATTGCAATTGTATGAAGCCTTTACAGGCAACATCGGCACGACGATCCGCGCTGAATACTTGCCTCGCACGACGATCCCGCGTCCCTATACCGGCCCGGCGTTGGTCGCTCCGATCTCGCCGGCTCGCGCCATTGTCTCAACCGGCGAAGCCACAGCCACTCAAACACAACGCGCTTCCACTCGTCAACAATGGCAAGTCATCACCAATTCAGACAATGCCACGCTGAATTTTCCAGTGTTGTATTGGCCAGGTTGGACGGCCTCGATCGATGGACAAGTCGCCGAAGCGCGGCCCGCGCCCGATCTGGGTTACATTCAAATCGACGTGCCACGCGGTGGGCAC
>JADGQE010000017.1 GCA_017882055.1 Thermoflexales bacterium | reverse complement strand
TATCGCATCACGGGCGACCCCCGTATCCTGAAGGATGCCGAGATGACGGTGGATCTGTTCGATCGCTTCTTCCTCGATCGAACACTCGGCGGCTACTTCTCCCACATCGATCCGATCT
Organism: Thermoflexales bacterium; assembly: GCA_017882055.1. Classification (GTDB taxonomy): domain Bacteria; phylum Chloroflexota; class Anaerolineae; order Fen-1058; family Fen-1058; genus JADGQE01. Next base: position 17,628 of record JADGQE010000017.1, on the reverse strand, counting down.
CGCTCGACGCGCGCAGCGAATCGCTTGGCCCCAACAAGGGCAAGAAGAACTGGAATTCGGTGGGCGATCACGCGCCGGCTTATTTGATCAACTTGTATCTGGCGACCGGCGAGAAGCGCTACGCTGATTTCCTGGAATACACCTTTGATACCATTGCGACGCACTTTCCGGATTACGAGCACAGTCTCTTCGTGCAAGAGAAATTCTTCGAAGACTGGTCGCTCGATCAGCAGCACATGTGGCAGCAGAACCGGGGCGTCGTTGGGCACAATCTAAAGATCGCCTGGAATCTGATGCGCATGAACAGCCTGAAGGCCAAGGACAACTATGTGGCTTTGGCCCGCCGCATTGCCGTCGAAATGCCCAAGGTCGGCATGGATAAGCAGCGCGCCGGCTGGTACGACGTGATGGAACGCGTGAAGAAGGACAATGAAGAATGGCACCGCTTCGCCTTTCACGATCGCAAAGCCTGGTGGCAGCAGGAGCAGGGCATTCTGGCTTACCTCATTCTAAATGGGGTCCTGGGTGATCAGGAATATTTGAAGTACGCGCGTGAATCGCAAGCATTCTATAACGTGGCTCATCTCGATCACGACGACGGCGGCGTTTACTTCAATGCGCTGGCCAACGGACTGCCCTACTTGCTGGGCACCGAGCGCTTCAAGGGCAGCCACTCGATGAGCTTCTATCACTCGTCGGAACTATGTTACCTGTCTGCGGTGTACATCAACCTGCTGATCACCAAGCAGCCGATGGACTTCTACTTCAAGCCGCAGCCGGGCGCCTTCCCGCGCAACATCCTGCGCGTCTCGCCCGACATTCTGCCGCCGGGCAGTATCCATATCGGCGAAGTATGGATTAACGACGAGCCTTACACCAATTTCGAAGCCGATCGTTTGACGGTGAAACTGCCGGATACCAAAGAGCAAGTGCGCGTCAAAGTACGCATCGTCCCGAATTAGTGATCAGTGATCAGGGATCAGGGATTAGGGATCAGAATTCTGGATTCTGAATTCTAAATCCTAACATCCGTGATTCGCCATCTTCAAGGAGGCGCAAGTGATTGAGATCATTGTTGAAACCATTCAACAGGTAATCGTCGTCAAGCCGGCGGGCGAAATAGACGCCAGTTCGGCTGCGGTCGTGCAGCAAAAAGTTTTGCCGTTGTCCGTGCCGGGCTGCAAGATTATCCTGGATATGTCCGGGGTGGCTTACATGTCCAGCGCCGGCCTGCGAATGCTGCTCTCGGTCTACCGTCAAATCTCCGGCAATAAGGGACGGATCGTTCTGGTGGGATTGTCGGAAGAATTGAAAGACACGATGTCCATGACCGGTTTCCTGGACTTCTTCACCGTTCATGACTTGCTGGAGGCTGGCCTCCAGTCGTTTAGCTAGTTCAGTAGGTCGGCATCCCTACACTTGCACCCACTGCGTGGGGCGCAGTGCGGTGTGCCGACCTGAGCCAAACGGCATAGCGCGAAGCGTGCCGTTCTACGAAGTTTTCGGACAGAAACTAGCTAACAGAGAGGCGAGGTACCCCGTGGAACGAATCGATATCTATCCTACGCATACCTACAAAGAATTCAAAATGCGGCCCGGCCGGCCATATCCGTTTGGCGCGACGCCCGTACCCGGTGGCATCAACTTCTCGGTCTTCTCGCGTCATGCGGACTACTGTGTGCTGGTCCTGTTTGAAAAAGGCCAATCCAAACCCTTTGCCGAGATTCCCTATCGGGGCATGTTTACCAGGCCGGAAACCGGCGAGCCGTTCTGGGGTGATTTCCGGATCGGCAACGTCTTTTCGATGGTGGTCTTCGATCTGAACTATGAAGACATCGAATACGGTTTCCGCATGGGCGCGGCCTTCCCCAAATCAGAGCGGGGCAAGCCTGGCTATCATCGGTTTGATCCCGGCCCGATTCTTTTGGATCCGTATGCTAAAGCGATCGGCGGACGAGAAATCTGGGGCCAGATGCCTGACTGGAACAACGTCTACGCCTATCGGAGCCGAATCGTTTACGACGACTTTGACTGGGAATCCGATCGGCCGCTTGAAATCCCGACTGAGGATCTGGTCGTTTACGAGATGCACGTGCGCGGCTTTACGCGGCAACGGGATTCCGGCGTTAAGCATCCGGGTACCTTTGCCGGCCTGCGTGAGAAAATCCCTTACCTCAAAGAGCTGGGCGTCAACTGCATCGAGCTGATGCCGATCTATGAATTCGATGAGTTTGAAGGCAGCCATAACCACCCGGAAACCGGTGAACTGCTCGTGAATTACTGGGGCTATAGCACGGTCGGTTTCTTTGCACCCAAGGCCGGTTACGCCGCCACGGGCAAGGCCAGAGATGGGACGATGGTGGCCGACGAGCTCATGACGTTGGTTAAAGAACTTCACAAGAACGGCATCGAAGTGATGTTAGATGTGGTCTTTAACCACACCGCCGAAGGCAATGAGTATGGCCCGACGATCTCTTTCCGCGGCATCGACAACGTCACTTACTACATGCTGACGCCCGAAGGCTACTACTTCAACTTTAGCGGCACGGGCAACACGTTGAACTGCAACAATCCGGTGGTGCGCGGCATGGTGCTCGATTGTCTGCGCTACTGGGCTTCGGAATATCATATCGACGGTTTCCGGTTCGATCTGGCCGCGATTCTGGGGCGCGATCAATCGGGTGCACCCATGTCTAATCCGCCGCTGCTCGAAGCGCTGGCCTACGATCCCGTTCTGGCAAAATGCAAACTCATCGCCGAGGCCTGGGATGCGGGCGGGTTGTATCAAGTCGGTACTTTCCCCGCTTTTGGACGCTGGGCCGAGTGGAACGGCAAATATCGCGATACGCTGCGCCGTTGGATCAAAGGTGATGGCGGACTGGCGGGCGAACTGGCTCAACGGCTGCAAGGATCACCCGACCTGTATGCCAGCCGCGGGCCGACGGCTTCCATTAACTTTGTGACCTGCCACGATGGTTTTACGCTGGCCGATCTGGTGGCGTATAATGGCAAGCACAATGAAGCCAACGGCGAAAACAACAACGACGGCGCTAACGACAACAATAGTTGGAACTGCGGCTGGGAAGGCCCCACGGATGACGCGGAGATCAACGCATTGCGTCACCGGCAAATGAAGAATGCCTTTGCCCTGCTCATGGTCAGCCAGGGTGTGCCGATGATGCTCATGGGCGATGAGTTGGGGCAGACGCAGCACGGCAATAACAATTCGTATTGCCACGATACTGAATTGAGTTGGCTCAATTGGGGTCTGCTGCACAAGAACCAGGATCTATTCCGATTCTTCAAGAACTGTGTTGCTTTCCGCAAGGCGCATCCCGTGTTTCGCAATCGATGGCATCTGCGGAACCAGGACTATGTGGGCAGCGGCTACGCCGATATTTCATGGCATGGCGTTCAAGCCTGGAACGCGGACTGGTCCGAATCAAGCCGCCTGGTGGCGTTTATGCTCTGTGGCAAACATGCCAGAGGCGGTACCGTCGAAGACAACACGATCTATGTTGTCACGAATGCGCATTGGGGAGGTTACGAGGTAGAATTGCCGGGACTGCCGGACGGAAAGCAGTGGCACGTCTTTGCGAATACCGGCGCGAATTATCCTGAGGACGTGTGGGAGCCTGGCGCTGAACCCGTGTTGAGCGATCAGTCTCATTTGTTCGTGGGAGCAAGGTCGGTGGTTATCCTGGTCGGTAAATAGCCCAGGCTCTTTCGACTTGGGCGGGATAACGTAGCTTAGCCCCTCGTGGGCGATGGGTTACGCACGATTTTCCCGCTGAACCCCGAAGAGCCGCAGCCCAGACAACACAGCAAATATACTCTAAGGAGAAAGAACATGGCATTCAAATCTGCTCTCGAGATCGTCAATGGCGTTGCTAAGATCACGCTGTCCGGAGAACTGGATGCGGCCGCCGCCCCCGCTTTCCGGACCGATGTAGAAAAGGCCGCGGCCGCCAAGGTGAAGGCCGTGGCCCTGCTGATGAAGGACCTGGAATACATGGCCAGCGCCGGCCTGCGCGCCCTGGTCTTTGCCAAACAAAAAATGGGGACGCAGACGACCATTTACATGATCAGTCTGCAGGAAAACGTGAAGGAAACCATCACCATGACGGGCTTTCAGAACAGCGTGACCTTCATGGACGAGTATGATGCGGCCACGATCGAAGGCGCTTAGCTCGTCGACTGATTGGTCCAACTATAATGGAACCTTTAACCGTGCCCGGAACACTGGATTCGTTGACCATCATTGGGCAATATGTGAACGCCGCGGCTGCGGCTGCCGGTCTGGATAAAAAAATTGCCTATCGCCTGCGTTTGGCTGTCGACGAAATCGCCACGAACATCATTGTCCATGGTTACGAGGAAGCGGGTCGAGCCGGCGATGTGCTGGTGCGGGCCGCGCTGGATCAAGCGACGTTGACCATCACGCTGGAGGATACGGCTATCCCCTACGATCCGCGCAACCGGCTGCGCCCGGAGCACATCGACCGGCCGATCGAAGATCGCCCCATCGGCGGATTGGGCGTATACTTGACGACGGAAAGCGTCGATCGTTTCGAGTACGAATATGTCGGCAACCGGAACCGGAACATCATTATCATGAATCGCCCGAAGGGTGCAGGTTCGCCTGCCACGGGGTAAATCGATCGGGTCGCAAAGCGAAATCGTTGAGCCGTAGTTGGCCCGACTTTTTCGCTTTGCCGCCTTCTAAAGTATGGAGGTCATCCTTTGGAAATTGGAAAAGAGAATTTGCTCGTCATCGCCGGCCAGATCGCCGACCAGATTTTTTTAACTCGCTGTCTTGAGGAAGCGAACTATACTGCGACGGTGGTGGCGGATGGTCGCCAGGGCCTCGAAACGGCCAAAGCCCTCAAGCCTGAAGTGGTGGTGCTGGATCTCCATATCGCAGAGCCAGACGCATTTCAGGTGGTGCAAAGCTTGATGGCCGACGAAGCCCTGCAGGTAATTCCCATTATTTTGCTGGCGGCCGCCGGCGACATGGAAGCTGTTGAGCGCTGCCTCGCGTTGGGGGCCGACGATTATCTGGTGCGGCCCTTTTCGCCGACGCTGCTGAAGGCGCAGGTGCGCGAATTTCAAGCGGTTAAACGGCTGCGTCAAGAAGAGCGTGAGCAAGCCAAAGAGCGGCTGCGTGAGAAAATCCAGCACGATGTGGAAATCGCCCGAGAGATCCAGCTGGGCTTTCTGCCCCGTGAATTGCCGCAGCCGGCGGGCTGGGAGATCGCCGCTTACTTTCACCCGGCGCGCGAAGTCGCCGGAGATTTCTATGATGCTTTCACGATGTCGCAAGGCCGGCGGGTGGGCTTTGTCATTGCCGATGTCTGCGATAAAGGCGTCGGCGCTGCACTCTTCATGGCTTTGATCCGCAGCCTGACGCGGGCCTTTGCGCAACAAACCTACAGTGTGAACTTGATGGACGGACTCAGCGGGGAAGGGCCGGCGTTCGGCGGCCGGCGGCGGGGCGCTCCTCAGATCGGGACCACCTCGCTGCTGAATGCCGTGGTGCTGACCAACAGCTATATTACGACCAACCACCTTGATCTCAATTACTTTGCCACGCTCTTCTTCGGTATGGTTGATCCGGCAACGGGGGCGCTCTCTTACATCAATGGCGGGCATTGCCCGCCGATCATCCTGGGGCGGGATGGTAGGATCAAAAACACACTCAAAGCCACCGGTATGCCCGTGGGCATGATGCCGGACTCGAATTACGAAATCGGCCAGGCCAGCCTGGAGCCGGGCGATATTTTCTTCGGCTACACCGATGGCGTGACCGATGCCCGCGATCCCTGGGGCCGCATGTTTTCAGACAGGCAGCTCATGCGGCTGGTTCACGAGCCGGCTCCGACCGCAGCTGCTTTGCTGAAGCGGTTTGAAATGGCGCTTCATGCGCACATTGCGACGGCCGACCAGTACGATGATATTACCATGATCGCCGTGCGGCGCATTCCGCCGTCCGAAACGACAGTGAGCTCACCAGATCAATCGCAGGCCGGCTAAGCACAAACTTGCGACCGGATCGATTGGGGCAGGTCACGTCCTTCTTGATGAGATGTGGCGATCACTTGACGCTGACAGAGTCGCACGCTTTGCGGAGGCGTGGTATCAAGATCAGAACCAGATTGCTTCTATCCTTTTTGGCGGTATCCATCTTGCCGTTAACCGCCGTGAGCTATGCTGGGTTGCGGGCGATGGATCAGGTCAGCTCCACGGCAATCGGCGAGAGCACTGATGCCCTTAAGCGGTTAGGGGAAGAAGCCATCTATCAGAAGGCGCTGGATGTGGCAGCGCAAGTTGAAGTTTACTTACGGGCGCACCCGGAGGCGACACTGAAGGACCTGCAGGCCAGCAAGTATTTTACGAGTATCGCCCTGCAAAAAGTGGGCAAGACTGGCTATACTGCCCTGTACGAGGCCGGAACTGGCATCATGCGCATCCATCCTAACCCGGCGTTGATCGATCGTGACCTGAGTTTTCTGGCGCGTGACTTGCCTTCCTTTTGGGCGATTTATCAGCCGAGCCTGGCTGGAGTAGAAACAGCGGGCTACTATGACTGGCTTGAGACCGATCAATCCATCCGGCAAAAATACATGGTCATGCTGCCTGTACCGGAACCTTTTCACGGCGTCACGCTGATGATCGCAGCCACGACTTACATTGACGAGTTTTCCCAACCCATTCGCGACACCGAAGCCAGGATTGCTCAGATCACTGAGCAGACACAACGCCTGTTGTTAATTGCCTTGATCGTTGTCGGACTTGGCGTCACTGGCCTGGCTCTGTGGCTCGCCTGGGGCATCAGCCGCCCCGTCAATCGCCTGACCGTGGCGGCGGAGACTCTGGAGCGAGGCGAATATCGGCCGGCTGACCTGGCGGCGGAGACAGCCCGTCAAGACGATCTGGGCCAGCTGTCCCGCGTTTTTGATCGCATGGCCCGCGAGGTCAAGGCGCGCGAAGAACACCTGCGTCACGAAGTACTCGCTCTGCGCATCGAGATTGACGAAACGAAAAGAGCTCGCCAGGTTGCCGAGATCACAGAGACTGAATACTTTCGGGCGCTTTATCAAAAGGCACAACTGCTGCGAGCACGCGGCCGAGGAAAAGTATAGTGCGGCGACGGCGCTTTTGCAGTATACTGGTTACTACTTTGGATCTAATAGGAGATCACGATGTCGAAAATCATATCCGTCCATTCTTTCCGCGGAGGTACCGGCAAATCCAACACCACGGCCAATATCGCGACGCTGCTGGCGATGTCGGGGCAGCGTGTCGGCGTGGTCGATACGGATATTAGTTCGCCGGGCATTCATGTGCTCTTCGGCGTCAATGCCGACGGAATGGGCTTTACGCTCAATGATTATCTGTGGGGCAAGTGCGATATCGATCAGGCAGCCCACGACGTGACGGCGCAATTGGGCCAGGCCATCAAGGGCAAGATTTATCTGATCCCATCGAGTATGAAGCCCGGTGAGATTTCGCGCGTGTTGAAAGAAGGTTACGACGTCGGCCTCCTGAATGATGGCTTCAACAAAGTGATTGACGATCTCAATCTGGACACGTTGATGATCGACACGCACCCCGGCCTGAACGAGGAAACGCTGCTCTCGATTGCTATCTCCGATGCGCTGGTGATCATCATGCGGCCCGATTCGCAGGACTACCAGGGCACCAGCGTCACCGTCGACGTCGCCCGCAAGCTCGGTGTGCCTCGCCTGTTACTGCTCATCAATAAAGTGCCGGCGGTATATGACACGGCGGCGACCCGAGCGCAGGCGGAAAAGATCTACGCTTGTGAAGTGGCCGCAGTGCTGCCCCACTCGGACGACATGATGGTGCTCGCCAGCTCAGGGATTTTTGTCCTGCGTTTCCCGGATCATCCGGTAACGGCCCTATATAAGCAGGTCGCGGCGCAGCTCATGGTCTAGTTGGGTTTGAAAGGATAGTATGAAAGGCGGTCGGCTCTCGCAACTTCTGAATGTCGCACCAGGCGAGTGGAAACTGGTGTTACCCTTGTTTGCTCTTTTCGTGATCAATACACTGGTGCTGGAACTTTCGGACGTAGTGGCTACGGCCGGATTCATCAGCCACATTGGCGTCTCTGGCATCCTCTGGTTGTGGGTCATCGATATGCTTATCACTCTGGTCGTAACCGGTGCATGCGCCTCAGTCATTGATCGGATGTCGCGTGTCAAATTAATGGTCTGGCTGTTAGGCGGCTTGACGGTTCTCTATCTCATCTTGCAATTGCTCTTTCACGCTGGCGCGCCTGGCTGGTTGATCTATCCGGCGCTCTACATCATGGCTGATTTGCAGCTGTCGGTTTTCCCCTTGATTTTTTGGACTCTGGCAAATGACGTCTATTCGGTGTCGGACGGCAAACGACTGTTTCCTATCATCGGGGCAGGCAGCGCCCTGGGCAGCATCTTGGGGAATGGCCTGGCGGCCGGCGCGGCGGTTCTGATCGCTCGAACGGGTGGCAGCGAATTGAATCTCCTGATTGTAGCAGCTGCCATCCTTCTGTGCGGTATCCTGCTGCTGTGGTTTGCTTTTCGCCATCAAACGGTCCGAGCACGCCAGGCTCGAGAGACTCATACCGGTGTGCGCGAGACCATACGGGTAGGGACCGACTTTTTCAAGAATGTGCCATTCTTCAAATACCTGGCGGTCGTCATGCTTTTAGCTGGCATGGCACTTACGATAGTGGAATACAACTTTCTTTCCGCAACCGAGCAGTCCCTCACCAGCGGCTTGCAGTTTCAGGCTTTTTATGGGACGTACAAGTTGGCCTTGATGGTGAGTGTGTTCCTGTGTCAAGGGCTGTTAACTGGTCGCCTCTTGAGAAAAGTGCCGCTCAAGAACACGTTTATAGTTCTACCCGCGACCCTGGTTATTGTGGCCGGCTGTGTTCTGGTTATCCCTGGTCTGCTCGGCGCAGCGCTGGGGCGTTTTCTGGCCCGACTGGTTCAACGCACCTGGGATGATCTGGCCCGCAAGTCAGTACAGGGCATGATCCCCGATGAGCGACGTGGTCGGATTAGCATCGTCATGGACAGCTATTTCTACACGATAGCCACGCTGGTTGGCTGCCTGACGATAGGCAGCTTGCTGCTGGCCTCTAGTTGGGGCTGGCTGTCGAGCGGGTGGGTCACCACGATCTATTTGGTGATAGCAGCGCTAGCCGCCATTGGAGCCGTGTGGGCCAGTCTGCGCTTGCGCGCGGTGTACGATCGAAGCTTGCTTAATTGGCGATTGGCGCGCGCTCATCGTAAAAGCGTGCTGGATGGAGTGGAGTTCTAGCCGATATAACTTCACACCAACTTCCAGTAGAGAAACTATCACCGGCAGGGTTTACCTGACGTGAGATCTGGATTAAGTTGTAAGAGGTTTGGACTAAGGAGGCTGGCCTATGCTGAGCGATCTTACCAAGGAAGATGATCGGGGAACTTTGCCAGCAGGCAGCTGTGACGGCCAGGTCGGTCCCGATGGGGTTGTCATTCGCGAAGTCATCGGCCTGGATTCGCCCTACTTGCCAGCCGCGATGAATTTGTTCAAGACCATTTTTCCTGGATATAAGCGCTTCGTTTCGGACCTGCTGATCTGTGCTTTGCAACGTTCGCCGGCGCACCCGGCTACCCTGGATCATTTGTGGGTCGTCGAAAAAGCAGGTGATCCACTCGGGGTGCGTCTTTTTCATTATATCCATACTCGCAACGTGGGGTATGGCGCCTTCATCGGCTTATTGGAATCGTATCGTCGCCGAGGGATCAGCAGCTGGTTGGTAAAACAGACCCTGGCGCAGCTGTGCGCCGATGCGCGACATTTTGGCCGGGTTGAACCATGCGGCTATGTCATCGAAGTCGAGCCGGTTGAAGCTGCAAAAAACGAAGCCGATCGAATTGTGAGTGAGCGACGGCTGGCTTTTCATCTCAAGAATAACACCTACCTGCTGGACGTCGACTATATCGAGCCGCCTACCATTCAAGGATTGGATGTTATCACGGCCGCCGATCTCGTTAATGTAGTGCCAACCCCGATGCAGTTGGCGTTCTATCCCGTTCACCCCGGAACAAGGCTAAATGAGGCCGAGTTGATTAACGTGATAGAGGCCCTCTATCTAGATTACTACCGCCTTGAACCTGATAGTTGGTATGTGCGCCGGGCAATCGCCTCGGTGACGACACCCGACTGGGCCGGACGTAAGGCAAAGGAGATCCATGACTCAAACCGCTGAGCGCGCACCCCGAGTTTTTTTTCTTAGCTTGCGGATCAAGCTGCTGCTGATCTTTACGCTGCTCTTTGCGATTACGTTTGCCGGGGTATTTATCGGGTTTTACGACTTTGCCACTACCCTGGCGATGAACAACCTGAAGCGGGATTTGATGGCGACGGCTTTGACCGCTGCCTCCGGCATTGATGGCGATGCGTTCGTTCAGTTATACCAGAGCGGCCAGATGGACGACCCCACTTATACCGCGATCGCCGAGTTTCTCCGTTCGATCAAACGGGTTAATCCCAAAGCGGCCGGCATGTATACTTTTCTTCAATCTTCCGGCGAATCAGATCAAGTCCGCTTCGTGGTCAGCGCCGCCTTGCCGCCCGGTGTGACCCCCAGTGCACGCGACGAGGCGCTTATCCAGGCCAGACCCCAGGGTTGTACGGTGGCCTCCTCCAACCGGCCGAAGATGGGTGAACCTTGGACTCAAGCCAAAGGCTTGTCGCCCACTGCGCTCAAGAGTGTGCGCCAGGCTGGGGCGGAAAATGATATCTACACGGATGCCTGGGGTACCTGGCTATCAGGCTACGCGCCCATCTATAATGCGACCGGTGAGCCTGTCGGTGCAGTCGGTGTCGACATGTGCGCAGTCGATGTCACGCAATTGCAGCAAAGCATCCTGCAAACGGTTTTGCCCGCTTTCGCGCTTACCCTGGTGATCCTGGTCGTCGCGGTTTTGTTATTGGCCAGTCGGGTGACACACCCGATTATCGCTCTAACCCACGCGGCCCAGCGTATCGGCCAGGGCGACTATGATCAGAACCTCGCGGCCTTCCGCTCGGGCCGACTGCGCGATGAAGCCGCCACCTTGACTGAAGTCTTCGAATTGATGGTCAGTAAAGTTTACCAGCGCGAGCAAACGCTTCGCCGCCAGGTGGAAGAGTTGAAGATCGAGATTGACGAAGCCAAACGCCAGAAACAAGTGAGCGAGATCGTCGATAGCGATTTCTTCCAGAACGTACAAGCGCGTGCCCAGGCTATGCGCCAGCGCCGGCAGCAATCAGCTTCTTCCTCTTCGCCTTCTATAGGAGAAACGCCGGCGTAAGTGCCCTGGCGATGACTCCAGCGGGGATAGTTGATGCGGCTTATCTCGGCAGAAGTAAGCCGCGTTCACATCAAGACTTCATCAGCGTTAAGAGAGGCAGGTATCCGCATGGCAACCTTTGGGGCATTGCAGCAGGAATTGGCCGGACTCGCCAGGGTTGATGGCGTTACGTTAGTCGATATCTTAGGGTTGCCCACGCCGCTGGATGCCGCCCTCAGAAAGCTGTTGAAAGAAGCTCTGTCGTTAGACTCGTTGGCCGATGAAATTCAGCTGCCGGTGAGTGAGACGCGCCAACTCATGGATAGTCTGGTTGAAAAAGGCTTCGTTAAAACTGAAGAGCAGTCCAGCCGGGGCGGCCAAGTGTACAAAGTCTATTTTGCGCGAGTGCGCAAGCATAATCTGCCGGCAGGTCTCTTTGATGACGAATAGCCGCTGGCAAGCATATCGAATTGGAGCAAGCAATGCCCAAAATCATCTCGATTCACTCCTTCCGGCGCGGCACGGGCAAGTCAACCATTACCGCTAACTTAGCTGCCTTGTTAGCTATTGCGGGTCGGCGGGTGGGCGTGGTCGACGCCGATGTTTTGTCGCCGAGCCTTCACTGGCTATTGGGTGTGGATGAAAGCAAAATCGGCTGCACCCTGAATAGTTTTTTGCTGGATCAGCAGGACATCGAACAAGCCGCCCACGATGTCACTGCGCGTTTAGGCGTGGATATCAAAGGCCGCCTGTTTCTCGTCCCGGCCAGCGACGATGCGCTCCAGATCGCGCGGGTGCTGCGCGAGCGCTATGATACCGATCGGCTCAACACTGGCTGCCAGCGCTTGATCGATCAACTGGCTCTGGATATGCTGCTGGTGGATACGCACGCCGGCCTGAATCAAGATTCGCTGGCGGCGCTTGCCATGTCCGACGCGCTGATCATTGTCTTGCGTCTCGATCAGCAGGACTATCAAGGCACGGCGGTCACCGTCGATGTGGCGCGCCGGCTCGAAGTGCCGGATTTGTCGTTGATGGTCAATATGGTGCCGCCAGGTTTCCAATCAATCGAAGTTGCGATCGAGGTGGAACACACCTACAACTGCCCGGTGTCGGCGGCGCTGCCGTTGTCCGAAGAACTGATGGCCCAGCCCGGCTCCAGCCTCTTTGTGTTGGAGCATGCCCGGCATCCGATCACGACCTTGCTCACACAGGTCGCCGCCCGGTTAATGGCTCACGCCTGAAAATTCCGTGTGCCGGGTCTTGACTCATCCGCAGGACACCCCGTCGAATTTTCGACGGGGTGTCCTGTACGTTGGGCGTTTGAGAATCTCAACTCGATGATGGCTTGTGTTGATCTTCTTCCAGGGGCACAGGGTGGCGCTTGAGCAGATCGACGAAATTTGTGCAGGGGTCTTGATCTGCGGGCCGCGTTGGGCCGCCGCCTCTTGGAAACAGCTGTTAAGCGCCTGGCTTGCTGTACCGCTGTTTGACCGTCTTCCAAAAGTCGTTGCGCGATAAGCCTTTACCGGCTTTGAGGCTTTGCCGTGACTTGCTGAGCAACGCTTGAAAACGTGGCGACCGCGCCAGAAGCAAGCGCTCCAAATCATCATCATCGACCGGCGCCAGCAAGACCGCCACGGCTTTGCCGTTGCGCGTGATGACGATCGGCCCTTTGAGTTTAGCCTCATCCAAATAAGCGCTCAAGCGCGCTTTGACATCTGCTAAGGGGGCGATTCTCATGATTCCAGCTCCTTCCCGCCGACCATTAACCGATTCCCGTCTTTGACGCCAATCCCCAATATCCAGACGATCTTTTCCTGTAAGTTGATTTCATAAAAGACCCGGAAGCGGTTGTTCGGACCGAACCGTAATTCCCAAGTTGCCTCAAACGGTGCGGGTTGATCCAACGGTTTGCGATTCCGCGTCTCGCGTTCTGGTATAAAACCTAACTGCTCATCAAGTATCTTTTCGATCAGGCCGTGATACTTACGCTCGATAACAGCGAGGTGATCAATGGCTTCAGGGGCAAAAATCAGTTCGAATTTTGGTCGGCGTGTCATCGACTAGAATTATAGTCTGAATTCTATGGGTCGTCAATACCCATGACGTTCTTCGGCGCGTTGATCGATAGAACGGCGTGGCCTGCTTTGACGAATAGTTTTTGCGTGACGGATTTTTCAGGCATGATTTTTCCTTCCTCCAGACCGATTCCGTCCCGAATGTTAATCCGGCGGGGGCTGGCCTTCATTCCACCTTTCCTTCGCGTCAATGCTATAATCTCACTCACCCTCCTTTGAGATAACCGACTTGAAAAATCTCGATCAACTGTTGGCCGAATTAGTGCAGCAATGGCGTGAAGCAGACTATCCGTGCGACTATCCGGCGATTGCTGAAATCCTTGAATATCAAGAACACTTCATTGCACCGGGCGTGAAGCTGGCGCGCTACTTGCGCAAGCCGCAGATTCGCGCACTTGAAACTTATTGGTATCTACGTCTCGTTGCAAAGACTCCGCGCATTTTCGATCTCTACCAGAAACTGTTTCCGAAACCTCGTGAGTTGCGCGAGACCCTTGGCCTAACTTCTGATGCGATCCGCGACTACGTCGAGGACAATGGCCCCGATGCGCTGTGGGAACGCATCAAGACCGACGACCAGTTTGTTAGTGATCTCAATCTTGAATCTTTGCGCGAAACGCTGACACTGGACTATCCGAGTTACATTCTCGCTCTGGCAATGGGTGCGGGCAAAACAATTCTCATCGGCGCAATTATCGCGACCGAGTTTGCCATGGCGCTTGATTCATCACAAGGCGGCTTTGTTGAGAACGCTTTAGTGTTTGCGCCGGGCAAGACGATCATTGAATCCCTGCGCGAGTTGGCCGAAGTCCGCTACGATCAAATACTGCCACCACTCTTGTATAAATCATTTGCGGCCTCCGTGAAATTAACTTTCACCCGCGATGGCGAAAAGGATATTCCGGTCATACGCGGATCGTCGTTCAATATTGTCGTCACGAATACGGAGAAAATTCGCATTCAAAAAGAGACAATTCGCAAAAGTGACATCGGCAACTTGTTCAGTTTGACGAATGAAGATGAAGCGCGATCGGAGGTTGCAAATCTGCGCTTGCAAGCCATTGCGAGTTTGCCGCATCTCGCGGTGTTCTCAGACGAAGCCCATCACACATACGGGCAAACGATGGGCAAAGATTTGAAGAAGGTGCGCCAGACGGTCGACTATCTCCACCAGACTAGCCCGAATTTGATCTGCGTCGTCAATACCACCGGCACGCCTTACTTTGAACGTCAACCGCTGCGCGATGTGGTGATCTGGTACGGCTTGTCGGAAGGGATTGCCGATAACATTCTAAAAGATGTAGCAGGCAATATTCAGGCTTACGACTTCGATGACGACAAAGCCAATAAGTTTGTCGCCGAAGTGGTAACGGATTTCTTCCGCGACTACGCCGATGTGAAACTGCCGGATGGATCGCCCGCTAAGTTGGCATTGTATTTCCCACAAACTGATGATTTGGAAGAATTGCGCCCCGCTGTCGAAGCGGCTTTAGTTTCAGTCGGACAATCGCCCGACATCGTTTTGCGGAACACGAGTGAATCTTCACAACAAGAGATCGATGCTTTTAACCGCCTCAACGATCCCACCAGTCACTATCGAGTAATTCTGTTGGTCAATAAAGGCACGGAAGGCTGGAATTGTCCCAGCCTGTTTGCGTGTGCGTTGGCGCGTAAATTGCGCACGTCGAACAACTTTGTGTTGCAAGCCTCGACGCGCTGTCTGCGCCAAGTGCCGGGCAATACCGAGTCGGCACGCATTTATCTTTCGATGGACAACCGCGCGATTCTCGATCGACAATTACAGGAGACCTACGGCGAATCGATTAAGGACTTGGATCAAATTGGACATGAGACGGCGATTGCCACACTGACGTTGCGCAAGATCGATCTGCCGCCGTTGAATGTTATTCAGATCATCCGTACCGTTGAGCGCGATGCTTCAGTTCAATCCGATCCATTGAAGTTGGAAAAACCGCAAACGTCCGCACAGAATACTTTGACCCGCGCCACTTTCACGATTGCCGAACAACAAGCCACTTATCGAGTTTTGCAACAACTCGGTGAAACAGTCGCGCTTCAAGGCAGCGAAGATACACTCGATGCGTACACCGCCGCTGTGCAATTAGCATCGACTTATCGAGTGGATGTTTGGGCCGTGCGCGAACAACTCATTCGCTTGTACGGTCAATCGGGTGAAGTGCCAACCACGCACTTGGATGATCTTGCACGTCAGATCGAAGATCAAACGCGGCATTACATTGTCACAGAAGAGCAGGTCGAGGTGGCTTTAGCCTTAGTCAAGCCGGATGGCTTCAATAAGGGTGTGACTGGCGAAGGTGTAGAAGTCTATACCGCCGAGATTGTCTATCCCAAAGATCGAGAATCGCTGTTGCTGTCATGGGACAAGCTGCTTCCGCGCAATTCGCATGGCTTTGGTTTCCACTACACGCCTTATAACTTTGACTCTAATCCCGAATTGTCTTTCTTCGAGCAGATGCTAAATCAGTTGAATCTGAAGTCCGCCGAAATTGAAGATATTTATTTCACAGGCGCATTGACCGATCCGGCCAAGACCGATTTCTATGTGGAATACAAAGATGATAAAGGCAAGTGGCGGCGCTACACGCCGGACTTCATCATTCGCAAAAAGAATGGCAAATGCTTGATTGTCGAAATCAAAGCCGAGAATCGTAAAGATGATCCGATTGATGGTCAAGTCGGACGCAAAGCAATGGCAATTCGAAAATGGGCAGAATTGAATCCCGATCGAATCAAGTATGAAATGATCTTCACGCCTGCCGATGTGGTAACGACGGATCAGATGACTGCGGCTCGCCGCTTCGTTGAAGGGGAATAAGCCATGGACGCTGAACGTTTCAAGAACAGCCCCGCTGGACAAGTGATCAAAGTTGGACTGGCGCAACCGCCCTATTGGGCTTTTGTGCCGAATCCATTGCCGCCTGATATTCCGCTCGATGTGGAACTGTGGAACGTATTGTCCGCAGCCGATCGGGCCTTGGGTGAATTAGCGGGCCTAGGCCGCACGATGCCGAATCCCAATTTGCTCATTCAGCCTTTTATCCGGCGGGAAGCGGTGTTGTCATCGCGCATTGAGGGCACTCAAACGGGCATCAAAGAATTGTACGCGTATGAAGTGAAACAGTTGTCTATCTTTGGCGAAGAGAACGAACAACAATCTGCCGATGCGCACGAAGTTTCGAATTACGTCCACGCGTTGCAATACGGTCTTAAACGCTTGAAGTCTTTGCCGGTCAGTCTGCGCCTGATTCGAGAACTTCACGAACATCTCATGAAGGGTGTGCGGGGCGAACAGGCCCGCCCCGGTTACTTCCGCGAAACGCAAAATTGGATTGGTCCGCGTGATTGCGCACTGACTGACGCTACCTTTGTGCCACCGCCACTCGCTGAGATGAATCAAGCCCTGGACGCATTTGAAAAGTATGTGCACAGCGCTGATCCACTTCCGCCGCTCATTCGCTTGGCCTGCGCTCATTATCAGTTTGAAGCGATTCATCCGTTCATCGACGGCAACGGACGGATTGGGCGTTTGTTGATCCCGTTGCTGCTGATCGATTGGAATTTATTGCCACTGCCGCTGCTGTATTTGAGCGCTTACTTCGAACGCCAGCGCGAGACGTATTACGATCTGTTGTTAGCCGTCAGCGAACGCGGCGCCTGGCGCGACTGGATTGTTTTCTTTCTGCGCGGCATTGCGGACCAGTCGCAGGCTGCCTTGACGAAAGCCAAGCAACTCCAAGACTTGCAGATCCGCTGGCACCAGCACGTCACGCAAGCGCGATCATCGGCCCTGCTCGTGCGCTTGATCGATCACTTGTTTACTTCGCCCATTGTGACCATCCCCGGCGCGGAACGCTTTTTAAGTGTCAGCTATCGCGCTGCTAAACAAAACATCCAGAAGCTAGTCGATGCCAAAATCTTGGTCCCGGGCGAAGCAAAGTATGGCAAGTCTTTTGTGGCTCTCGATATTATCAAGGTTATTGTAGAAGACTGACCATCATCATCGTCGTCGTGGTAGTGATAGTATAAGCTGTCGTCATGGTCGTCATCGTGATAGTTGTACTTTTCGGCTTCAAAGTACAACTCCCACTTCGAGAGTTGTACTTAAGTATATGACACGCGTTCTAAAATTGTCGAAAACATACAGGCTCCGGCCTCTTCTCTTTCATGACTGAATT
>JADGQE010000016.1 GCA_017882055.1 Thermoflexales bacterium | reverse complement strand
GTCCTCAAGTCGCAATCAAACCCGGAAGCATCAGCACGCGTAAGCGATTTGCAGTCGTTCGGCGATGGCTTTATCCATGGAGACTAACGCATCACTCCGCCCGATGGGTAAGCTGGAGTTGCCGATGGGCGCCATGAGTTTCTTGAGCTCGATGTCCATCGCGAGGAAATAATCCACGATGTTCTGCGCGACGGCATCGACATCCAGGCGAGCCACGAGTCGTGGATCCTGAGTGCAGATGCCAACCGGGCACTTGCCGGTATTGCATGAGTTGCAACGACCCTTTTCATTCCCCACGCAGCCGGCTATCTGCAAAAAGATTTTGGCCGCAAACACACCGCTGGCGCCAAGGCAAATGGCCTTAAACGCATCCGCGGCCAGATCGCCCGTGTCGCCAAACCCGCCGCCTACAAACAGCGGAATGTGGCCTTGCTGGCCCTGGCTCACCGCGTCGAGATAGCAGTCGCGCAATTTGCTGAGGATCGGATGACCGGTGTGATCGAGACTCACTTCATGAGCCGCACCGGTACCGCCCTGGATACCGTCCAGGAAAAATCCACCCACGATGCGGTAGGGATCGCGGACCAAGTTGTTGAATACGGATACACTGGTGGCGCTGGCCGCCACTTTGATGGCGACGGGCACACGGAACTTAAATGCGGCGTTCATGCTCAGGAACATCTTCTGAACACTTTCCTCGATGCTGTAAAGCCCCTGATGATTGGGCGGGCTTAGTAGATCCGCTTTGGGTACGCCGCGAATGGCTTGAATGTGCGGAGCGACTTTTTCAGCCGGCAATAAGCCGCCGTCGCCGGGCTTGGCGCCCTGGCCGATCTTGATGAGAACCGCGGCCGGGTCGGTGACCATGTTCGGCATGGCTTTGATGATGCGATTCCAGCCAAAGTGGCCGCTGGCGATCTGGATGATGAAGTATTTGAGATACTCAGAAGTCAGCAAGCGCACGGGCATGCCGCCTTCACCTGAGCACATGCGGACTGGGAGGCCGCATTCTTCGTTCAGATAGGACACCGCCAGCGCCAAAGCTTCCCACATGCGCCATGACAGTGCGCCGACCGACATGTCGCCAATGATGATGGGATAGATCCAGCGCAGCGGCGGCATCCAGCCATTCTCGATCAATCGCCCATTTTCAAGGGCAAAGGGCAGTTCTTCGGGCCGCAGGCCGCGTCCGAACGGCGTGAGCATGTCGAAGGTATGGCGGGCCGCATCAAGCGAGGGATCGGTCATCTGGCTGATGCGCCCGACCTTGATCGAGTCCAGGACGCGGGGAATATCGTGACCGCGGCCGCCGCGCTTGATGGGCGAACCGCCCTGACGTGCCACCAACGGAAATCGATTGTGTTCGTTTTCGATGGGACGGATCGAATTGGTCGGGCAGACCTTTTCACACATGGCGCAGCCGCGACAGGCGTACTTCGGATCGCTCGTTTGCTTGATGGCCATGATGACTTCAGAAGCCTCGACCGGCTTGGGAAAGTTCCCGGCACTCAGAGTCTGCCCCCAGCGCTGCAAGCGAGGCTGGATAGAACCGAAGGTGCAAGTGGCAACGCACGATCCGCAGCGGATGCAGGTCTCTGGATTCCACTCGATCTGCCACGGAAAGTCGATCGGGTGAACGTCGCGCACATATGTGGGTTTGATCGGCAGCGTGCGGCCATTGCTGCGAGTCTGGCCGTTGGGTTCGCCGTGGCCGTTGTTGCGAGATTTGCCATTCACCGTGGCGCGAACATTGTCCGATAGGCTTATTGTTGCCATCGTTGTATCTCCAGTTTATCGGTGATGATCAGCGTCTCTCGTTCGCCGGGATAAATGTCGTGCTCGTGATTTCGGTCCGGGATGACCATGTTGAGGCCGCAGACCTCGGAAGCGGCTACGACCATGCCATTCTGGCGGCCGATGACGAGCGGGCGGAGTTTCTTCGCATCGGCGACCACGCCCATGCGTCCGTCAGGCAGCACAAACACAACGGTGTTTGGCCCGTTGATCTCCAGGTGTTGACAGGACTGGCGGATGCGCTGCAGTACGGCTGCGTCTGGCCGCTGCCCCATCTCCTCAAAGGTCAAGGGGGTGATCACGTGCTTGAAGTATTTCAACGGCCAGTGGAGTTGCTCGGCGACGTAATGCAGGGTGTACAAGAAACACTGCGTATCGGATTCGAAGCCGAGGTAGCCGGGATGCAATCGCTGCTGGAATTCTTTATTCTTCTGATAGAACGTATTCTCCCCGTTCCCCATCAAGGTATAGCCCTCCAGAAAGAAGGGATGAGCTGCATATCGCACGATCTGGTAGTTGGTGTTCTGCCGGCACTGCGCGGAGATGATGCGCGCTTGCAGCCAGTGTTTCTCGTTCCACAGTTGGAAGTAAGTCCCGATGTCGCGCGGATCACCGATCTCTTTCAAGGTCAGGACATCGGGCCAGAAAGAGTAAACGTAGCCTTGATCGTCTGGCGAGAGCAATGCACGAATCTTGAGCTGCGTGTCTGCCAGCAGCTTCATCTGTTCAGAAGCGGGGCGATTGACGTAGGCCAGCGGGTAGCGGTAGTTGCGGAAGATGTAGTGCTCCATCCTTCGAAAGTTGAGTGAAGACGAATAGACCACATCCGGCTGATAGTCGAACTTAGGCGTGAAGCCCAGGCTATCCAACAACTCTTCGGTGCGCTCCAGGCCGAGTGAGGTGCAGGCCATCGAAAGCAGCGGAAACTGCTTGAAGTCTTCAAAGGCGCCGCCCAGATCTTGCATCACCATGGCAAAGCCGGAATTGTCATGACCTTCTTGCATGGCCTGCATCATACGCAACATAAAGACAGGTGCAACCGGAGTTTGGGATTTGATAGCAGCCATGCGGCACATAGAGTTGCTCCATAAAGAAGTTAGGGCCATCCGGCAAATTTCCGGAACACATTGGTTGTGCAGGGTCGTTTTAAGTCAGGCTAATTCTATGGCATCCACTTACTAGCGTAACCCCCCGAGCAGGCCATTTACTATTACCCATTTGGGCCAACATGTTACTGCGCTGTGATTTCTGATGCGAATAACAGAGACCGCGATTTTGTTTATGCCTGGATCGAAGCCGCATTTTGATGAAGTTGTAGTATACTTGCAAAAATGAACAAGACACCAGCTTCGCCTGCTCCGCAGGAGCCAGAAACCTGGTGTCTAAAACTGTGGAGGATAAGATGCCAACTCGAATGGCGCGTTACGATGTACGCAATGATGGTGTAGGACCTTACGCGATATTCTATTGCGATCGCTGCTCGCGTGAGTATCGCAGCCAGCCCGATGTGAAAGCGACGATTGGCAACGAAGTGGGACGCAATGTCCTGGGCGGATTCTTGCGCAATATTCCATTGGTCGGCGGCGCTGTTGCGAGCGGGGTCGCGAATCAGAATCCGCGTTACACCTATTCGCTAACGCCGCAGCAATTGGAAGGCGCGTGGAATCAAATCAAAGACAACTTCCACGATTGCCCGACCTGTCACCAGATCGTTTGCAATTCCGATTGGGATGCACAGTCTGGAACGTGCGCCGACGATAGTCCGCGCAAGGGCGAGATCGCGCAGGCGCAAGCTGAGCAGGCGGCTGGTGTGATGAAGGGCCTGGCGGGCGCATTCGGTTTGGGCGCGGTGGTACAAAATGCAGCCGAAGCAGCCAGGCATGCGCAGACGCTGGCAGCTCGCTGCCCCAAGGATGGTACACTGGCCAAGCCCGGCACCAAATTCTGCCCGGAGTGTGGCGCGCAAATGATCCAGCCAACCATTGATGCGTGTCCAAAGTGCGGCACACCCACCGGCGGCGCGAAGTTCTGCCCCAACTGCGGCGCCAAGATCGAGCCGGCGCAAGCCGCGGCGACGAAGTGCCCGAGCTGCGGCACCGATGCCAAAGGCGCGAAGTTCTGTCCCAACTGCGGCACGAAGATGGGTTAGTTATCACTGAGGATAAAGAAAAGTCCCACGCGAACGTGGGACTTTTTCGTACACATCGACCGGTCAGTTTTCATATGACCGTGATCTGAGTCGATTTAACGTCGGGCAAATCGCCCTGCGTATATTCGGCCGCGTAAGGCGTTACCGGCTCGGTCCACAGGTAGACAAACTTCGCCACTTCGATGGGCACGTTGACGCAGCCGTGACTGCGCCGCGACCCGAAGTCGTTGTGCCAGTAGGTGCCGTGAATCGCCACGCCTTCGTAGGTAAAGAAGGTGTTCCACGGCACGCCGGGTAGATCGAACCACGCGCTGGTCCCGCGTTCGTTTTCGGGCGCGCGCATATGGCGGCTGGGCATTTTTAACAACGCGTTGAATTTGCCGAGCGGCGTGGAGTAATCGACTTGTTCGCCCCCGAGGTTGAAGACTGCGCCGCTCGCTATGCGTGAAGTCAGGACCGGTGTGTCGCCCTCATAGCACGTTAACTGCTGTTTGCCTATCTCGATCAAGATGTGCTTATCGGGCGCGTCGGGATTGATCGGCATGAATTCGGTTTCATCGATGCGCCGGGTGAAGATCGCCGGAACCCAGTGATTGGTGGTTGAGATGCCGTCTTCTTGGCTTTCGTATTCATCGAAAGTCTTGTACCAGATGCGGCCGTCCTCGGCGATGTGGATCTCGGTCACGCGATAGGTCGTGCCATAGTAGTATAGATACTTCAGCGCCGACTGGTCAGTCGGTGCAGCGTAAGCCGGCGCATAGGGTGCGATCACTTCGATCCACATCCCAAAGTCGTCAACTTCGGTAAAGAGCCGCGGCGTGTGATACGGTTCCATCCTTTGAATCCAGCCCGAATGGACGAACCCGTCGCGGGTTTGATACCAGATTTTGTTGTAACTGCCCGGCCCCTCGAATTCTCCCGCGACGCTCACGATGTTATCACGCCTGAGACTTCGCAAGACCTGGCGATGTTTGGGATCGAGACTGTCGTAAATGGCGATGCTGTAAGTTAGCGCACGTGCAGGCTTGAAGTCGATGAAGGGCGGCTTGGGCGGAACCTCGTCGAAGGGATTGTAAGGCTTCGCCCAGGCGCTCAATGGCCGGCCGAGTGCAGTTCCGGCCAGCGTCGCGCCGGCCAGTTTGAGGAAAGTGCGTCGATCAAAATTGGATTGGGACATGCTGTGATTATACCCGATGGCTTTGATCGCTTCAACTCCTTGCCCGTGCTTGCGCGCACCAGGACGGACATCGAATCATCCGGTTAAGCGAAGCAGATAAGGTGTGCTATAATTTTGCCCATCGAGGGGATCATGCCATGGAAGACACCGACCATCTATTAAGCGTTGTGCAAAAACTGAGTGCGTCGCAGATCAAGCAGGTCATTCGGTACGCCGAGTTCATCGCGCAGGACGAAGTCCCTGACGAGATCCATGAGCAGGGTGATGTCCGCGCACGCTATGCCGAATTCAAGCAGTTCTGCGAAGCCAGTGACGTCGATCTGGCCGCGGTTGAAGCGTGGGCGCAGGCCACGGCGGGTCAGATCAAGGACGCCGAATGATCGTTGAAACGCTGCCGGTCGGCCCGGTTCAGACCAACTGCTACCTCGTTGGCTGCGAGCAGACTCATCAAGCAGTGCTGATCGATCCGGGCTGGGACGCAGAGTTGCTGCTGCAGTCGGCCAAAGCGTTGGGCCTGACGATCAATCTGATCTTGATCACGCATGCCCATTTCGATCACATCGGCGCGGTGGCCGACGTGGTCGATGCGACCGGTGCGCGAGTGGCGCTGCATCCACTTGATTTGAATTGGCTGCGTCTCAACGGCGGAGCCGGTGCGTTTGGCTTCGAAATCCGATCGGTTCCGGCGCCGGCCATCGAACTCGCGCACGGCCAGCGGATCGAAGTCGGCACGCTGTCATTCGAGACGCGCCATACGCCCGGCCACACTCAGGGTCACGTCGTCTTTGTCGAAGCACGGCAGCGCGCGGTGTTTGTGGGCGATGTCTTGTTTCAGGGCGGCATCGGCCGGACTGATTTGCCCGGCGGCGATTACGAAACTTTAATCAACAGCATTCGTGTGCAGTTGCTCACGCTGCCGGATGATACCCAGGTCTACGCCGGTCACGGCCCGCCGACGACGATCGGTGCTGAACGCGAGACGAATCCATTTCTGTAGGGGCGAGGTTATCTCGCCCCTACCTTTGTGTCTACAGGGAGTGATCATGAAATCAATCGATTGGCGCAAGGTGCGCGGCACGGTGTTGGATTACGCGCTGTTGACGATTGGCGCAGCTCTGCTCGCGTTGAACATCGATTTGTTTTTAGTGCCTAATCGATTGGTGTCGGGCGGCGTGACCGGCATCGCGACGATCTTGCACTTCGCGATCGGCACGCCAGTCGGACTGGTGGTGCTGGTCTTGAATATTCCGCTGCTCATGGCCGGGGTGCGTTGGACGGGCGGCGCGCGCTTCGCGCTGCGAACCGTCTATGCTACGGCGATGATGTCGATCTTGACCGATGCCTTTGTGCCGCTGGTTGCGACGATTCCACCCATTACGCAGCCACTGTTGTATACGCTGTATGGCGGCTTGCTGGATGGCATCGGCATGGGGCTGGTCTTTCGGGCGCAGGGCACGACCGGCGGCACCGATATTGTTGCCAGGATCGTCCATCACTTTCGCGGCGTGCCGCTCGGCCAGACGCTGCTGTGGATCAACGGCTCAGTGCTCATCCTGGCGGCGGCGGTGTTTGGCCTGGAAGCGGCATTGTATGCGTTGATTCTGACCTTTGTGGCCGCGCGCGTCGTTGATGTGGTGCAGGGCGAATCGTCTTACGGCCGAGCGGCCATCATCATCAGCGACAAATCTCCGGCCATCCGATCGGCGGTGCTGGCCCAATTGGAGCGCGGCGTGACGATCTTGGAAGGGCGGGGCGGTTACACCGAAGCGGGCCTGGAAGTTTTATACTGCGTGGTGACTCGACCGGAAGTCAGCATTCTAAAACGCTTAATCCACGACATCGATCCGAAGGCCTTCGTCGTCATCACTGAAGCCAGCGAAGTTCTGGGTGAGGGTTTTCGCGATCTTCGCGTTGCGACTTAGAGCGGTTTCCAAGTTGATTTACGGTGTCACCCCGAGCATAGCGAGGGGTCTCTACGACAGTGGTAGAAATTCCGCCCATATCCGGCGTAGTGCGCCGGCGCCTGGCGGGCCACCCGTGCATCGCACGGGACATGGCCTGGGCCGCCAGGCGTCGCTACGCTCGGAATGACACAACCATAAACAAAACTGGAATTTGCTATAGAGCAAAAGACTGGCCGGGTCTTATCAACCCGGCCAATCCCATTTTACCCGAAGGGTATCGGCACGAAGATCAACACAAACAAGATCAACGCGCCGATCGCGATCAATTTTCGGATCGGATCGAGCGGCGTGAGATCATCAAGTGGCGGAGCATGCCTCACGCCGAAGAACAAGCCCAAAAAGCCCCACAGTAACCACGTCGTCGAGCCGAGGGCGTAGCCCATCACCAGCAGCGCCCCGATGGTGAGAAGGCCGACCCGCGCGGCGCGCCGTCCTGCGACGGCATACAAGATATGCCCGCCGTCGAGTTGCCCGACCGGCAGCAGATTAATCACCGTCACAAATAAGCCAAACCAGCCGGCCAGCATAAACGGATTGGTTTTCAAAGCCCAGCCTGATTGGAGCGTCTGCGGTTGAATGACGCCGATTAAAAATTGGGTGAAGATCGAGCGCCCCAGCGTGTAAGCGCCGCGTATGGGTTCGGCGATGGATAAACCATACACGTAAGCAGCGACGGCGATGATCAATCCTGCAATCGGCCCGGCCAGCCCGATATCGAACAGCGCGCGGCGATTCTCGATGGGCGATCGCAATTGGATGAATGCGCCGAGCGTGCCCAGCGGAATCGCGCCAAATGGCGGCACCGGAATGAAGTACGGCAGCGTGACGGCTGCATTGTGGACGCGGCCCGCGATGTAGTGGCCCATCTCATGCACGCCCAGAATCAGCATTAACGTCAGGCCAAACGGTGCGCCGCGCAGCAGCAACTCAGGCTGACGGGCGAAGACTTCCAGCGATACATTGACTCCAGCGATTCGAGCCCCGGCCATCAACGTCGTGACGATCGTCGCCAGTAGCAGCAACGCGTTGATCCAAAGCTGCGTTGGCGCGGGCTTCACCACGCCTTGAATGGCCTGAATCACGTCGACGTTGTTGTCGCGGAACAACAGCGCCGTATAACCCAGATCGCGGAAACGATCGCTGATCGAGGTATGAACTTGCTGCGAGGGCTGCGTGATCTGGCCGCGAAACTCGACGACGCGATCGGGCGCTTCGCGGACTCGCGTCTCATTCACGCTGAACACGTCCCACAACAATCGCTGTAAGCGCGGTACGTTGTTTTCCGGTTGAGCCGGGCTTGCCCAGGTAATTGGGGTGCTCATAGTGTCTCGATGTTGGGGGTTGGATGTTAGAAAGAGAAGTAGGCCATTCTAACTTCCAGCCTCCCAATTCTATCTTCTACCGTATTTGTTTACCGCGTTTCCTGGAATGTCATTCTGAGCGCAGCGAAGAATCCCTACCACGATTGGCACTCAGTGCGACCGGCGCAGAGATTCTTCGCAAAAAGCGCTCAGAATGACACCCCGGTAAACAATTACCTTCTACCTTTTGTCTTCTACGAAAACGGAATTGGCGTGAAGATCAGAATGAATATCACAATGGTCGCATAGCCGATCAACTTGCGGCGTCGATCGAGCGGCGTGATGTCGTCGAGCGGCGGCGGATGGCGCAGGCCGAAGACTTGCGTCAAGAGCGCCCAGATCAGCCAGACGTTCAAGAAATCGTGAGTCGTGAAGGCCAGGAAAAAGCCGAGGCCGAGCAACACGACGAGTGCCGCGTTCGCGATCTTCCACTGAAACCGCCCGAAGATCGAATAGATCACGTGTCCGCCGTCGAGTTGACCGATGGGCAGCAGGTTGATCATTGTAACGACGAGGCCGAACCACGCCGGGAACGCGATCGCATTCAGTATCACATCGTAGCCGCCGCCGGGCAGAGCGCGGCCTTTCAAAATCAATTTGAGCAGCCAATACAAAATCGAATTGCCTTCTTGTCCGCCGGGCACTGGCGCGCCGACATATTGAACGGGCGAGGTCAGCAAGCCGATGGCCAACAATGGCACCGCGATCGCCAGGCCTGCTAATGGTCCAGCCACGCCGATGTCGAACAACTGGCGGCGATTCTTGATCGGCGACTTCAGGCGAATGACGGCGCCCATCGTGCCAAGGCCGAAGGGCATTGGAATAAAGTAAGGCAAAGTGACAGCCGCCTTGTGAATGCGTGCGGCCACGTAGTGACCCATTTCATGGATTCCTAACACGCCCAGCAGTGTCAGCGCGTAAGGCAAGCCGATGAGCCACAACTGGGGATGGGTGAAGATCGCACCAAAGAAACTGCCAATGTCGGCATCCGGCGGTAACAAGCGTGCCAACTGATCGCCGCCTGCGTATTGAATGCCGACGAACCAGGTGCTGATGATGGTCAATACGAGCAGAATCACATTCGTGCGGTTGTTATTCGGCGTCGGCTTAACGATGCCGTGCTGCGCGATGACGACTTCTTTGCCGTCCTTCTGCGTCAGCATGGGCGTATAGCCAAGCGCGGTGAAACGATCGTAGATGATGTCAAAGGCCTCATCTGACGGGCGGATGAGTTGGCCGCTAAACTCGATCACTTCGAGCGGCGCCTGATGAATGGTGTGGCTTTCGATGCGCATCACTTGCCCCAGCGCCGAGCGCAGCGACGCGATCACTTCCAGCGCGCTGGCCGGGGCGTAAGTGTTTTCGGTGCGATACTCCATGATGGTCTCTTTCCCGGTGATTAGTAATCAGTTGTCAGTAGTCAGTTAGCCCGTCAGTCCCGATAAGATGTTGAACGAGCGACGTTTGGGCGCAGTTGATACCACTTCTTCTGCCAGTTGGCCAGTTGACAAATCGCCAGTTCCCGCTTGCCCATTCTCTCTGAATTGCATTCGATACAAGCGTGCATACAGCCCGTCGAGCTGGATTAACTCCGCATGCGTGCCCAGTTCGATCAACTTGCCTTCGTCCAGCACGGCGATGCGATTGGCATTGTGCACGGTCGATAGTCGATGGGCGATGACGATGTTGGTGCGGCCTTTCATCAATCGCTCGAGTGCCTCTTGCACCAGGCCTTCGCTTTCGCTGTCGAGTGACGATGTGGCTTCGTCGAGCAAGAGGATGCGCGGGTCTTTGAGAATCGCGCGGGCGATAGCAATGCGCTGGCGCTGGCCGCCGCTCAGTTTGACACCGCGTTCGCCGACGACGGTGTCGTAACCTTTCGGGAGTTGCAGAATGAAGTCGTAGGCATTGGCCGCACGCGCTGCCTCGATCAGCTCTGCTTCGGTCGCGTCGAGTTTGCCGTACAGGATGTTTTCGCGCACCGTACCGCCGAACAGCAGCGTTTCTTGCGGCACCAAACCGATCTGCTCACGCAGGCTCTTGACCTGCACCGATCGAATGTCCTGACCATCGATGCACACACCACCCGACTGTGGATCGAAGAAGCGCGGGATCAAGTTGACCAGCGTTGTTTTGCCCGCGCCACTCGGCCCGACCAGCGCCAGTATCTCGCCCGGCTCAACGTCGAGCGAGATGTCCGACAAAATGGCGGTGTCGGTATTGTCCTTGTAAGCGAATGAAACGTGATCGAGTTCGATGCGGCCTGCGACGCGTGGCAGTGGTTGGGCATTCGGCTGCTCGGCAATATCCGATTGCGTATCGAGGATTTCAAACAGCCGCTTCGTCGCGCCGAGTGCTTCCTGCAGGCCCGTCCACAGGCCGCTGAATTGCCCGATCGATCCGGCAATCGTCATTGTCAGGATCAGAAACATGAACAACTGTCCGGCCGTCAATCGACCGGCCAGCACTTCGTGTCCGCCGAACCAGAAGACCGACACGACAGCGGCGAAGCCCAGGAAGGATGCAATCGGCCCGAACATGGCCGACAGTCGGATGCGCTTCATCGCCAGACCGAAGGTGCGCTCGATGTTGTCGCGGAAGCGGCCAATTTCGTAGCCCTCGCGCGTGAACGATTGGACCACGCGCACACCACCGATCGCTTCTTCCAACACCGTCGTCGCGGCCGCGAGTTGATCTTGCACCGCGCTCGAAAGTTTGCGCAGGCGGCGGCCAAACAGCATGGCGATGACGATGACCAGCGGCACCAGCGCCAGCATGAACAACGTCAAACGCCAATCGGTGATGATGATCAAAATCAACGCACCGAAGAAAGTCAACACTTGCGAGAGCGCGGTCGAAATGTCGCTGGTCACGACGCCGCGCACAGTTGAGACGTCGTTCGTCAAGCGGCTGACCAGTTCGCCGGTGCGGCGTTCGTTGAAGAAACTCAGCGACAAACTTTGCAAGTGATCGAACAGCTTCAGGCGCAGATCGGCCATCACCCGTTCGCCGATGAATTGCAGCAAGTAGCCGCGAACGAAATAGAACACACTCTGCGCCGCGAAGATGCCGATCAGCACCAGTGTAATCGTGTTGAGTAAGGTGGCATCGCTCTGGCGGAAGACCGCGTCGATGAGATATTGCAACGTGTACGGCCCGGCCAAACCGAGGAGGCTGCCAATGATCACGGCTGTCATCGCGACGATCAACCGGCCACGATAAGGCTTGACGAGCGCGAGCAAGCGGCGGAACTGCGCCATGCCGCTCAGTGGGTTCTTTGAACTATCAGTGTTTCTGCGGCGCATACGACCTCGATCAACCCTCACCCGCGCACAAGTGCGTGGGCGAGGGTGGACTTATAAATTTTCGGGCGGGTGTGCTTAACCCGCCCGAGTGAAAGGATATTTCGTTAAGAAAAGTATAGCCTGTCGACTGAGGAGCGTCAAGGCAGACCCTTGCATCGTTCAGTGGTGTACTGGTAGGGGCGAAGCATTTCCCCGGTGGCAACTGTCTGCCACGATCTTGACCACGATCAAGAGTTCAATCCATCGCGAGCGCTGTGGAAATGCTTCGCCCTTACTTACGTTGATCGTTACATTATGGATCGTCAACCAGCCTTGCCCCCGCTCGATCGACGTTGAGAATCCAGACGCGCGATCCGACGCCGTTTTGCTTGAAGGCTTGCCGCATGGCCTGGGCAATTTCGCTATGATGATCAGGCGCGAAGGCGACGAGTGTCGGCCCCGAACCGCTGATTACCACTGCCGCCGCGCCGGCCGATCGCGCCGCTTCGATCACATCATCGTAACCGGTGATTAGATGCTTACGATAGGGTTGATGCAGCCGATCATTCATGACACGGCTGAGCAGATCGAAGTCACCGCGCGTGAGAGCCTGAATGACGAGGGCGGTGCGCGACAGATTGAAGATCGCATCGGCGCGCGGAACCATCACGGGCAGGATACGGCGAGCTTCTTCGGTGGAGACACGCAGATCGGGCGTCACGGCGATGACGGACAGCGGCGGCAGATCGATCTGGTTGATGATCGGGCCGTCCGGCTCGACAGCCGCGATGACCAGTCCACCCAGAATCGCCGGCACGACGTTATCGGGGTGGCCTTCAATCTCGACGGCCAGGGCAATAACTCGATCGCGGCTGAGTTGACTGCCGGTTAGCAAATTCGCTGCGACCAACCCGCCAACAATCGCAGCCGAACTTGAACCCAGTCCGCTCGACATGGGAATGCTGTTCACAGATCGAATGAACAAGCCGCGCGGCACATAGCCCACGCGATCAAAGATGCATTGCGCGGCAGATACGCTGTAGTTGGTCTTATCCTGCGGCAACTCAGCTGCGCCTTCACCCTGAATGTCGAACTCCAGGCCGTGATCGATCTCGCACATTTCGATTTCGTTGTATAAGGCCAATGCCAGGCCGAGACAATCGAAACCCGGACCGAGGTTGGCGGATGTCGCAGGAACTTGAATATGCACCGCAGATTGTGGAATGCGAAAGGGGTGCTCGGCTGCATGCATGGACTCGCCGCTCATCCGCTGACACCTATCGCGTCTTCCAAAGCATGCAGTTCGGCTGGAATTTCAACGGGCGCGGGTGCGCGTTGTATCACCGCATCCGGGTCTTTGAGGCCATGTCCGGTCAAGATGCAGACGATGCGTTTACCGGTAAAGTCAGCTGGATGCTGCTGCGCCGCTTTACGCAGTCCCGCGACGCCGGCCGCCGAAGCCGGTTCGACCCATACACCTTCGATCTCGGCCAGCATCTTCCAGGCTTCCAGAATCTCGTTGTCGGTTACAGCCAGGATGTGACCATTCGATTCGTCTTTCGCCATCAACGCTTCTTCGCCCCGAGCCGGCCGCCCGATGCGGATGGCCGTCGCGATCGTTTCGGGCTTATCGACGGCGTGACCCAGGACCAACGGTGCTGACCCGGCGGCTTGCACACCGAGCATGCGCGGTCGATTGGTGACTTTGCCGATCGCATGGTATTGTTTGAAGCCGCGCCAATACGCGGTGATGTTACCGGCGTTACCGACGGGCAGGCACAGCCAATCGGGCGCGCTGCCGAGCGCATCACAGATTTCAAACGCCGAAGTTTTCTGGCCTTCGATGCGATAGGGATTGATCGAGTTGACGAGCATGATTTTGCCGGTGGCCGAAATTTCGCGCACCATCCGCAGGCCGTCGTCGAACGAGCCTTGAATCGCGATCACTTGCGCGCCATAGGCGATGGCGCCTGCCAACTTACCGGCGGCGACTTTGCCCTGGGGAATCAACACCACGCATTTCAATTCGGCGCGGGCGGCATAAGCTGCGGCCGACGCGGCCGTATTGCCGGTGCTGGCGCAGATCACGGACTTCGCGCCGTCAGCCACGGCCTGTGTGATCGCGGCCGTCATGCCGCGATCTTTGAATGAGCCGGTCGGATTGAGACCTTCATATTTGGCGCGCAGATCGACGCCCTCCAGATTGAGAGCGCGCGCCAGGCGGGGCAGGGGAATCAGCGGTGTATTACCTTCCAGTAAAGTAATTGGCTCGATGGCTGCGACATCGAGCAAGGGCCGATACGCTGCGATAATGCCGGACCAGGACATGGGAATCTCCGATGACAGAGGGTAAATGACGAATCGCCCAATGACTGATTGACCGGGTGACCAGTTAGCTGATCACTCATGGGCTAAGGACGGGGCGATTATAACATGCGCGGGCCGACTTTCGATTTGGCTTCAGCGGCGGTATAATTCCGGCATTACACTCTGGAGATGAGGCATGACACTCCCCGATCCGCTGCCAACCGATCCGGATGAACTTGAGCGACTCTATCACGAGTATGCTGCGCGTACCGACGACTTCGACGAAAACGAGTTCCAGCGGCTGATGGACGCGCGGTTATTGGCCTGGGGAATCGATCCGCATCACATGACGGCCGAGCAGCTGTTGGGCGCGATGAGCGAATCGATGAATAGCATGTTAATGAATTTGTACGCCGCGCAAGAGGCCGCCCCTGACGACGAAACTTCCAGTCAGATGAACGAGATTATCAGCATGGCCAAGCAGCTGCGCGAGCATATTCACGAAGCCGTGCAAGACATGGACTTATCGGACGATCGTCCAAACGCGACGCCTACGTAACGTGAAATGAGAAACCGGGTCCTCTGCTAAGACCCGGTTCCGTTTAACTTCTTACCTGTCGCTGCCCCCGCTTTGTTGAATCAGTTTGGCGATTAGGGCGGTCCAGCCGGTTTGATGGCTGGCTCCCAATCCCGCGCCGCTGTCGCCGTGAAAGTATTCGTGAAATAGAATGTAATCGCGCCAGTGTGGATCGGTTTGGAAAGTCTCTATGCCGCCATACACGGGCCGGCGGCCATGCGGGTCGCGCAAGAAGATGCGCACCAGGCGACGTGACAGATCGACGGCGATGTCGTTGAGCGACAGATATTGGCCTGAGCCGGTAGGATGTTCCACGCGAAAGTCGTCGCCGTAGTAGTGGTGAAACTTTTGCAGCGATTCGATAATCAGATAATTGACGGGCAGCCAGATCGGCCCGCGCCAATTGGAGTTGCCGCCGAACAGGCCGGTAGTTGATTCCGCGGGTTGGTAATCGACGCGATCTTCTCTACTGTTAACGTTCAGCACATAAGGATTCGCTTTGTGATACTTCGATAACGCGCGCACGCCGAAGTCTGATAGAAACTCGTCTGAATCGAGCATGCGCTTGAGGACGCGCTTCATACGGTGACCGCGCAGCAGCGCCAGCAAGCGGCGCGAGCCATGCCCCGGCACTTCCCAGCGTGAGACGAGGCGGGCCATGTCGGGCCGATTGTTGAGGAACCATTCCATGCGCGCTTTGAAGCGCGGCAGTTGTTCGAGCAGGCAGGGATCGATCGTTTCGACGGCGAACAACGGGATCAGTCCCACCATCGATCGGACTTTCAGCCGATGGTTCGTGTGATTGACGTGCAGCACGTCGTAGAAGAACTCGTCTTCGTTGTCCCACAACTCGATCCCTTCACCGGCCAGGTTATTCATCGCATTGGCGAGGTACATGAAGTGCTCGAAGAATTTGCCGGCGACGTCTTCGTAAGCCGGATTGGTGCGGGCCAGCTCGAGCGCGATCGCCATCATGTTCAGGCAGTACATGCCCATCCAGCTGGTGCCGTCGCTCTGTTCGATGTGGCCGCCGGTCGGCAGCGGCGCGCTGCGATCGAACACGCCGATATTGTCCAGCCCGAGAAAGCCGCCCTGAAACACGTTGTTGCCTTCGGTATCTTTGCGATTCACCCACCACGTAAAGTTGAGCAGCAGTTTGTGAAAGACGCGTTCCAGGAACAACTGGTCGCCGACGCCCCGCCTCTTTTTATCGATCTTATAGACGCGCCACGCCGCCCACGCTTGAACGGGTGGATTCGCGTCACCGAAGGCCCAGTCATAAGCCGGGATCTGGCCGTTGGGATGCATGTACCATTCGCGCAGCATCAAAATCAACTGGCGTTTGGCGAAAGACGGATCGATCATGGCCAGCGAGATGCATTGAAATGCCAGGTCCCACGCTGCAAACCCCGGGTATTCCCACTTGTCCGGTGTTGAGATAACGTCTTGCGCGTTGAGATGCGCCCACTCGTGATTGCGGCCCTGCCGGCGCGCGGCGGGTGGCGGCGGTCCGATCGGATCGCCTTTCAGCCACTGATCAACATCATAGTGATACCACTGCTTGCTCCACAATAATCCGGCAAAGGCCTGGCGCTGCACGCTGCGCTCGTCGTCGTTCAACGCGGCGGGCTGCACGGCCACGTAAAATTCGTCGGCCTCTTTGAGCCGCCCGGCAAAGATCGCTTCAAATTGGTCGAAGGGCCGATGCGTAAACTGATCGGCCAGCCGCAGCGGCACGGTGATCGTTTGGCCTGCCTCGACGTGGAATCGATAATACGCGGCGCATTTTGTGCCGGCCTGCGCCGGGTTCACTCGATAGGTTTTGCCGTTGACGATCGCTTCGTGAATGCCGTCTTTCACGTAAGGCGAATCATTCGCCGCCCCCCACAATCGTTCTTTGTTCGTCTCGTTTTCCGTGAAGAGCAGAGGCGGGTTTGAAACGCGTCCGTCCAGGCTTCCACAGTATAACCAGCGCTCGCCGAGAGTGGCGTGATGCGCGTGAATGACACTGGCGTCAATGGCGCGCAGCTGCGGCCTGGGCAAATCGGATCGTCCCCACGACCAGGTATTGCGAAACCACAACTGCGGCAAGAGATGTACGTCGGCGGCTTCCGGCCCGCGATTGGTGATCGAGATTTTGATCAGGATGTCATCCGGCGCGGCTTTGGCGTATTCGATCACCACGTCAAAATAGCGATCCTCGTTGAAGACGCCGGTATCCAGCAGCTCGTATTCGAGCGCCTGGCGATCGCGGCGGCGGTTTTCTTCGACCAGCCTGGCATATGGAAACTCGGCCTGCGGATACTTGTACAGCATCTTCAGGTACGAATGCGTCGGCGTGCTATCCAGGTAGAAGTAGTATTCTTTGACGTCTTGACCGTGATTGCCTTCGTTGCCGGTCAGGCCAAACAACCGCTCTTTGAGGATGGGATCCTTGCCGTTCCACAGCGCCAGCGCGAAGCACAGAATCTGATTGCGATCACAGATGCCGCCGATACCGTCTTCGCTCCAACGATAGGCGCGGCTGCGAGCGTGATCGTGCGGTAAATATTCCCAGGCCGTGCCGTGCTCGCTGTAGTCCTCGCGCACCGTGCCCCAGGCGCGTTCGCTTAAGTAGGGTCCCCACTTCTTCCAATCCGTGTGTTGATCGGTAGAGGTTTCAAGTCGAGAATGTTCGATGGTGTTGAGCGGGTTCATGATTGTTTTCTAACCTCAGCTATGGAATCTTCAGGTCTGCGTGTTGGACGTTGTTTGAGTAGAACCATTCTCAGGATCAGGGCAGCGGCGAAGACGCCTGAGCCGATGAACAGGATCCATTTCTCTGAAATCACGGTCGCAATGACGAAGCTGACCAGGCCGATCGCGATCAAACCGATGACTACTAGGGTGAGTGCGCCCCGGCCCGTCTGCCGCGCCCGCCGAGGCGCGGGACGCGATAAAAGCCGGCTGAGTGGCGACAACATGATCAGGGCCACGAGTACCACAACTCCGATATGCAGCACATTGATCACGATCGGTGTTGTCCCTGTTCATCGCGCATCAGAATCGCCCGCACAGGCGCGCCATCGGTGTTCAATAACTTAATCGGCAGGCAGATCAGTTGATACTCGCCCGGCTCGATGTTGGATAAGTTGAGTCCCTCAACGGCGATGACGCCTGCTCGCAAGAGAACCTCGTGCGTCGGAATACT
>JADGQE010000252.1 GCA_017882055.1 Thermoflexales bacterium | reverse complement strand
GACTATCGGCAAGTGATCCGCTCACGGACAATGTGATTGGCAAAACCATTTGCTCACCGCCATAATGCCAGACCAGCACATTGACGTGGTTACCGTCTCTAGCCGCTAACGCCCCAACGTGTGGATGATCGCTTTGAACTGCAAGACGTTCGCCCGTCAACTCATTCACTAAGCGAAA
Source organism: Thermoflexales bacterium (assembly GCA_017882055.1). Taxonomy (GTDB): domain Bacteria; phylum Chloroflexota; class Anaerolineae; order Fen-1058; family Fen-1058; genus JADGQE01. Next base: position 6,049 of record JADGQE010000252.1, on the reverse strand, counting down.
CGTGTCATAAACTGGCTTGGTAACGCCATCCTTGCGTGTCATTCCCCAGCGACCTTCCCAGGCAGTGGAACTATCGATCGGTTCAAAGAAGAAAGCCTGCTCCAATGAAGAATCGGCCAGCGTCATCAACATTGCAGCGGCATAGGCAGCAGCTACTTCAGTATCCAACTCGGGTGCAGGCGCAGCAGACCAATTCCATTCCGTGAGCAACAAACGCGGTGCCGGACTAAGGCCCGCAAGCCATTGCTGATGATTTCGTATGCTCCAGAGATAGTCAGCTGGAATTGGATCATAGTAATGCCACGAGATAAAATCCAATGGTAGACTATGCGCTTGCGAGTAGCGAACCAGTTCCGTAATCCAATTTCGTTCAATGAATGGTGCAGCCACGTCTAACCAGGGATCGAGACTCGCCGTGGCCGGTCCACCCAACCAGATCGAGGGATCTGCCCGCAACGCTCCGCGCACCGTTGCTTCATACAGTTGCAAATATTCGTCAAGCGTGCCGCTCCAAAACGAAGGCACATTGGGCTCATTCCACACTTCCCAGTAACGGATATCCAATTTACGGTCGACGTTGAAATGCTGGACGGTCTGATAGACCAACGCTTCCCAGGCAGCCAGATCGATCGGAGGGCCATACACACTATCACGCGCCAAAGCCTGTGGCAAATAACTGATGCAAATGAGCGGCTTTGCGCCGGCTGCGATGATGGCATCTACAACTCGATCGAGTTCGGCCCACCGATAAAGCGGTTGGCCCCCAGGGCCAATTTCATAAACGTGGTAATAGTCATAGCTGTGGTCAATACGCACTATGCGCGGCGCGATGGGCTTCAGCAGACTCATAGCACGGTCGAAGTAACCCGGCTGCTGCATCTCACTTTCGCCGCCCTGACTGAAGCCCTGCGCCTGGCGTGGCAAAAAACCACCCAGCGATTGCGTGGCATCGACCGAAATATACGCTGCGGCAGGCGGCGGCAAAAGCAGGAGCGCCAACCAGATCAGCCCTGCCAAACAGGTCAGACCGATGGTCCCCAATCTTTGTCGAGTTGAAAGATGCCGCCACACGAAGCGCATGATCAGCTGCCGGGCCAGCATAAGCACCATCACAGCCAACAGCCAACAGAGCAAGACGCTGATCAGATATTCTTGCAGTGAAGCACTGCGCAGCATTTCGACCGAGGTGGGATAGCGCCCCTGCAAAACGGCGCGTAACGAAAAAGCCAGAAGCACACCTTCAGCCTGAATTCGGGCACTGACTTTTTCCCAGTTCAATACATCAGCCCGTAATGCTAACGCCAAGATGTAGGCAACATTCAAGATTGGAACAAGCAACCACACCCTGAAAAATGTACGCAGCAAGTTAGCCTCAATGATTAAGCGGCAGATGCTCAAGCAGCCACGCCTGACCAAGTTCAATCACTCGATCAAGGTGATCCGAAAAGTTATGCTGTGCACCGTGGATGACTTCCAACCGTGAACCAGTGGGCAAGTAGTGCAAGTCCGCGCTGCGAGAGCTCCAGTATAAGATTGCCCACTGCAATGCCGCCGAAAGTCACTAAAATGCGGCCCACAAAAGTCACATCTATCCTTGCGGTCACTATGCCTTGCCCAGGCAGCTGGATTTTTCGTGCGAAGTTCGCCGGAATGCGGCCTCAGTATACTGCATTCGACGTTTGTCGAACAGAATTTTCGATTCTCACTCGTCCCGTTCTTCCGCAATTCCTCTACGTTGTCTTCACAATCCATTCACAATTCTGCCGCATAATCTCAGTCAATCTAAGGCAAAGCCTTGAACAAAATTCAGCTTAACAAAGGAGCAACATGTTCGGAAGACGAATCGTACCCATCTTATTGACCTTCGGTTTAGTGCATATGCTCGTGCGACACGGGCCGCTGGGCCAGCACGGCGAATGGGGATCGCACAGCCCGGAAGGACATCACGCCGAGTGGGAAAAGCGCGTGCCGCCGATCGTTGAGAAGTGGCATCAGCGCATGCACGAGGCCCAACAACCCACCACACCGCCCGCGGCAGCCTAACAGGCAACAGCATGCCCGATTGGTCCAAATTGTTTTTCGATGGAAACCAAACTCGCCTGCCGATGGTTTCATCGGCAGGCGAGTTTGGTTTCCAAAGATCAGGCGAGACTCAACACTCGCTATGCCCGCACGAATAGCACTTGCGGCAACCTTCCTCGTTCACGTAAGTGGCCTCGCCGCATTCCGGGCACAGATCACCAATCTTCAAGGGCACAGGCATATGCTCGACGATGACCGGCTGCATCGAATCACTCATCACGTTGTGACCATTGCCATTCGTCGACCCGGCGCCGAGAAAATCTGCTAAGGCTTGCGCAATGCCATCCGGCAGCGATCGAACTCGGTTCGGACCAAAGCCCATCGATCGCCCGCCGCCGATACCGGCCAGCTGTTCGGTCACCAACTTCAGCCGCTCCGTTTCATTCATCGGCGAAGGCAACCGCAGCACCAGCGAGATCAAACGTCCCAGGGCCTCGGCGACTGCCGCCGTATCCGATCCGGCTTTGCCCACATTCATAAACACTTCGAAGGGCTGATCGCCGCCGTTGATGTTGATCGTGATGAAGGCGGTGCCGAGCGGCGTGCCGATGCGGAACGTCTCGCCCCGCAAACGGCGCGGGCGCGGTTTCTTGTGAACAGGCACCGGTGCGGGCGCCGACGCTTCGACTGGCGCGGCTTTGTCTTCTTTCTTTTTCGCCGTGGCTTTCGTTTCAAGCACCACTTTATCGCGCGAGCCGGTCACGTACACCGTCAGACCTTTGCAGCCCAATTCCCACGCGAGGAAATACGCTTCCGCGACATCGCTTTCCCTGGCCGTTTCGGGAAAGTTGCACGTCTTCGAAATGGAATTGTCGACGAAGGCTTGAATCGCGGCCTGCATGCGGACATGCTCATCGGGCATGATATCGGCCGATACGACGAACGCGTGCTTGACTGCTTCGGGCACGCCTTCAACCGCCTGGCACGTGCCCGAATGCATCACGTCTTCGTAGATGCGCTTGCGCGTCGCTTCATCCACACCGGCGCGAATCAACGCCTGCTCGAACAACGGGCTGGCGTAAGTGAGCGTGGTGCGACCGTCACTGCCGCCTGCTTCGGCATCGATCACATGGCGCACATACGCCAACGCAAACACCGGCTCGCAACCGTAAGCCTCGCAGCCGGCCACGGTGGCAATCGTGCCGGTCGGCGCGACGGTAGTCTGCGCTGCATTGCGAATGCCGTATTGCTGGATGCCGGTGACGATCTCGTCCCAGTTGATCGCCGGCCGGCCCCAATCATGCTGATACGGGTCAAGCGGCGCGGGCGGCGTCCACTTCAGGTTCTTCGGATCGTAGAGGCTGCCTTCAATCGCGAGGAAGGGACCGCGCTCCTTCGCCAGCTGGATCGAAGTCTTCATCGAATGGTAGCGCACGAACTCCATCACCTGCGCAGCAAATTCCTGCGCTGCGTCGCTGCCGTAGCGAATGCCCAGGTGATACATCATATCGCCCAGACCCATAATGCCCAGACCGATGCGTCGCGCGCGATGCGCGGCTTCTTTCAACTGCGGCACAGCGGGCACATACTTGTTGGCCGTGACGACGTTGTCGAGGAAATGCGTCGATAACACCGTGGCTTCTTGCAGCTTCACCCAATCGACTTCGGCCTGATCGTTTACGTATTTCACATGCTGTGCCAGATTGATCGATCCCAGGCAGCAGTTTTCGTAAGGCCCTAACCATTGTTCGCCACATGGATTTGTTGCTTCGAGCGCATACAGATGCGGCACAGGATTAGATCGATTGGCGACATCGAGGAACAGCACACCCGGCTCGCCGTTGCGATACGCATTCTTCACGATGGCGTCGAAGATTTCGCGGGCGCGCATGGTCTTCAGCACTTTGCCATCGTGCGGCGCGATCAGATCGAAATTCTCATCGGCTTTGACGGCGCGCATAAATGGATCGGTGATTCCAACTGAAATGTTAAAGTTGGTGATCTGATCTTCGGTGACTTTGCAGTTGATGAAGTTTAGGATATCGGGATGATGCACCGGCAGTACGGCCATGTTGGCGCCACGCCGTGTGTTATGCGTGACCATCCCATAGGCTAGATAGGTGTGATTGTCATCCACCTCCAAATCGAGCGTCAACGCTTCGCCGATTGGTTCGACCCCGCTGACACGTACGAACCACCAGCCTTCTACCGGCCGCGCGTTTGCCACAAACTCGGGATACTGACGCGCCAATTCATCATAGCCCGATCGTGTGAGCTGCCGATCGCCGCGCAGGTAGCGCAGCAACGATCGACGCAGACGCGGCTCTTCACTGCGAAACTTACGCCCTAGCCCGCGGCCACGCGCATCGACCTGCTCGAGTGTAATCGCCGCGACCACCGGCTCAATCCAGTAGCGTGCATTCGGCAATATGTAAGTGCTTTCGCGCTGTTGATCACTCTCCCACGCGTAAGCAGCCACGAAGCGCGAACGTCGATCGCAACCGATGCGCGTGCGCCAAGCCTGCAGGCCGATCGTTGATTCGATCCGAACGTGGTAGATGCTGGCATCACCGAAGTGGTTGATACCCGGTACAACAGTCCGCATGCTGACCGGGCAACCTAACCCGATCAGCAACGTCGCCACTTCTTCGGCCAAACGGGCTGAGGTCGTGGTAAGATCGGGATAGCCGTGACTCAAACTGCCGTCAGCCTCCAATAAACCGCGTAAATACGCACCGACAATTTCCGGCGGCGATTGTCGGATCAGTCGCGGCACACTTGCGTCGCGGCTGCGCCCCTTGCCAAGGCCGTTGATATGCAAGAATTCTTTGACGGCACGATTGTGAATGATGAAGGTCACGGAACGATCATTCACCTTCTGCTGGCGATGCACGGTCACTCCGAACACTCGCTCCAGCAGGGGTAGCATCTCGGCCATCAAATACGATCGATGCGCCACGCTGACACCTATTCGGTAATCATCGTCAGCAGACGCAACAAAACCATCACCCGTCAGATAGCCGATGAAGAAAGCTAACTCCTCATCCAACACGCTCGGCAGCTTTGGCATCACTTGATTACCATGCGTGCGCGGCGGCTGCCGCAAAGCTTGCCATGTACCGCGCTGCTGTCCAAGCTGCACCAACAACCAATCGCCGGGACACAAGTCCTGCATGGTGCGCCACTGGGGGCCTTCGTCAGTCATCACCTTAACACGATGCTCATACGTGCCCGCCAAGCTCAAGCCCGCACGGGTATGGACACGCAGTGCAGGTGCAACCCCGTTGTTATAGGCGCGCGGCGAAGACTGCCAACCCGCATCGGTCGCAACCTTTAACGCATGCGCCTGCCAGCCAGGTTTTTGCGTATCCGCAATTTCGTCGAGGCGCAGCAATCCATGATCGGTAAACACCAAGGTATTGGGCAGCAGGCAGCCACCCTGTGCAATTTCCCCGAAGGCTTTATCGTACACGCGCAAAAACCCGACCGGCCCGGTAGCCTGCCCCGCACTCGACGCGACATACGAGCCCATGGGCCGCAATCGGCCGAAGCTAAAGCCGTTGCCGCCGCCCGTTTGCTGAATCAAAGCGGCATCGCGCAGCGTCTGAAAAATACCGGAAGCATCCCGACCCATGTCGTCGGTAATAGGCAGCACAAAACACGCAGCGAGTTGGCCCAGCGGTGTGCCCGCGCCTGTAAACGTCGGTGAATTAGGAAAGAAACGCAAATCAGTCAACAAGCGATAAAAGGCCCGCTCGGTTCCTTCAACATCACCGCCGGCTTCGCGCTCCGGCTCAGCCACGGCTCGCGCCACCCGCTGGAACATCTGCTCCGGCGTTTCGATCGGCTTGCCAGTCGCGCCGCGCCGGACGTAGCGCTTCATCAAGACCACGCGCGCATTGTCCGTCAACTTCACCGCTCGATCATCCACTGCAACAGCCGCCACAGATTGAGCTGCTTGATGAGACTTCGACATGCGATCCCCCTTGACGAATTTTCTTGGCCTCTACGAAAACAAAACGCGCCC
>JADGQE010000251.1 GCA_017882055.1 Thermoflexales bacterium | reverse complement strand
CCCGTGCGCGCATCAGCGCCCAGCGCGCCGCGATGCTGCATGTTGTCCAGGGCTTCAATTCCCAGTTGCAGAATAGCGTGGCTTGATCGGCCATATTGATCAGCGACGAAGCCGACGCCGCAGCCTCCACGATCGAACAGTGGCATGTAAGGCGAAGACGACAGTTCAGACATGGCAGACCTCCCACCAGATTTGTGCAGCATCTCATGTGCAGTGTAGTCGACAAGCCATCATCTGTCGCCACCGAAGCGGGCCATTTTCAGGTGTTACCCGTTTGGAGTATGTGCGGTATGACCAGAAAGGGGAATGAATGGGTCGTGCAATGCAACTGAAACGATGTGTCCGTGATGCCACAGGCGTGCCAATGCTGCGTCTTTGCAACTGCTTAGCAGCGGCTCATGTTTGCCACAAGGACAATTCTGCACAAATCAAAGCGGATAACTGTAGCACGATGGGCATCCGCTCTTGTCCCTATGAAGCGTGTCCGCTATAAAGTCCGCTGTCAGCCCTTGGCCGACATGGGACTGCGGGCAACGCGAAACGCATATGCTGCGCTACTTGGCTGTTTGAATGGCCTCGATGATCTTCAACACGCGCCCGATTTCGGCGGCCGATAAATCTTCCTGTTTCACCTTGTCGTAAATGGTAATCAGCCATACCTCATTGTCCGTCGATAAGAAATAATAGATGACGCGGTAGCCGCCGCGTTTGCCGCGGCCCTTGGCTTTCATACGCGCCTTTCGAGCGCCGCCTGTGCCGGGAATAACCGGGTGAAGGTTGGCGTCAAACGCGTTGAGAAACGACTCGAAGTCCTGGCGCAGCGTTGGATTATGCTTGCCGAGAAATTTCAGATTGCGATCGAACCAGTCTGTAAAGAGGAACTGATAGCGCATGATCAAGTGTTGCTGCCGAGTACGCTATCGAGGTGGCGCTTGAGTTGCCGGCTGGTGCTAACTTTGGTCGCATGCCGTCGCGTGACATCGGCCAAGCCGCGCGTCAAATGTTCGCCCAGCGTCAACGCCTCGGGCGAGACTTCTTCCATGATCGTCACCAACAGCGTGGCCTTCTCCGGCAAAGTGACATCGTCCACCAATTCAATGCGGCCCCGGTGCACCGTGGCTTTAAGTGTTTGATACATGGCGACCTCCTGATGACGGCAGCTCACCGTTTTGCTCAAGGACATTATACCGCACTCTCTGCTTGAGCCGCCACGCGCTAACGGCGTCGAATCTAAAGCAAACGACCGAGTGAACACACCCGGTCGTTTTTGATGCGTATTCAACTGCGAGGCCGATTGACCAACGAACCCTCACGCGAAACGCACGCGCATCACCGCGAGGTGTTGTTGACACCGCTTGTGTTTACCGACATAAGACTGCGGACGAACTTTCAACGGACCGCTCCGCGACGGACACACGGACCCGTTACGCAGACGGACAACTGCGGCGACAATGTGCATCCGTTTCAAGTCCGCTCGTCCGGTGACGATGGCCACAAGCGCACGCGGGGTATTCGGTGACGGGACACTGCACCGCACCCTGGCACTACCGCAGGGCAAGTGTGTGTTCGTTGTGGATTCGGTGACGCCCCATTCCCTCGCCTCACCGCGCGGACGCGGGCCGGGAGCCGAAGCCTCACTGCGATGGCCTCGGTGTCAAACGTAGTGCCTCCCACTCCGCCAGAATGGGCCGAATGTCTTCCAGCGTCAAGTTTGATTTTTGAAATCGCGGATCTTTTCCGGTGTATTCAATAATGAGACTATGACTGCCTGTTCGCTGAAATTAAACCGGCAAAAATGAATTCTTTTCCCCACTTTGGCTTCAAAAACGGCTCTAAAACACGATTGAGTCCCCACTTCGCTGGCGTGATTTTTGGACCTGCCCGTAAGTGGGTGAAACAAGTCAGCAGTGATTCGTTTTTCGCTCGTGAGTGGGGCAAAAATCAAAGTAATTCACGATTTCAAAAAATTTTCAGCGAATAGGCAGCGAATAAGTCGCCTATTGACACTTTTCATCACTTGCGTTGCAGTTGAAGTAATCATGAAGCCAATCGCCAGCAGCTGTTTTTGCGCCTGATTTTCAGCCATTTTTACGCTGAATTCTTCGCCTGCCATCCGGGGAGAAGATTTCAGCACAACAGGCGCAGGTGCTGTCGGCAACCCTAATAGGCGACTTATTCGGTTACGGCTTTTTGTTTGCGGTAATCGTTCAGTGAACATCTTGCCTTTACCACAACCCTGCCAACAGATGCAGGGCAGGCGACACTAAGACACGAAGATTTTTAGCAAGACACGGTCAACTCACAAAAACTTGGTGTCTGCCCATACCCGCCGCAATGCGGCGGTGGGCCGCCAGGCGTTGTGCCTTGGTGGTGAGAATTCAAGCGCCAACTGAACGCATACCAAATCTGCCTCAGTATAGTCCAAGACTGTGCTGACGACAACGAAATCGGCGGCAGGGTCATAGATTTTTGGTTCGGCCTATGCTATAATCAGCCCGTATCGAACATCTGTCCTGTAAAGTCGAGTCATGGCTAAAACCACTTCCAGAGCCAAAAAGAACGGGAAAACCAGGGCTAAATCCGTGCCACACACGCCGTCCATCCAATTAACGCTCGATCAGAAATTGGATATTCTAGGCGTTGCGTTGGTCGGCGTGGCCGTCGTGACGATCCTCAGCATGTTGTCGCAGAGCCAGGGCGACCTGACCGGCTGGTGGATCGGCGAGCTGCGTAAAATGTTCGGGCTGGGTGTGTTTGTGGTGCCGATTGTGATCGGCCTATTCGGGCTGTGGCTGTTGCTGCGAACGTTCGAGCGGACGCCGCGCCTGACGGGCGAGCAGAGTCTTGGCCTGGTGCTGATCTTCCTCGTCGCGTTGACGACCATCGCCGAATTCAATCCGGTGTTGGGCGGTTCGCTGGGCGTGGGGTTGATGAAGCTGTTTGACAGTGCCATCGGCTGGATCGGCACGATCGTTTTGCTGGTGGTCGGCTGGTTGATCTCGATCGTGTTGCTCTTCAACGTTGCCCCGAGCGAGATCGCGAAGTGGGTGACGGATCGGGTGCGGCGCGTGCGCGCCAATCGATCGGCGCCGTCGATCAGGCCGGGCCAGCCGGTCGATATCGTGATCAATGGCAATCGATCGACTAACGCGACACCTGACGGCAGCGCCGCTCTGCCTGCGGCCGGCCAATCATTTTTGCCGCCGCAATTAGCGACGCCGATCGGCGATGAGACCGCCTCTCAGCCCTCGACGCGCGTCGTCCCCAGGCCGCGCCCTGCGGCGCCACCGTCGGGCATGCTGGGCGATCAATCGATGGAGAATCCGCTGTTGTCGCCACCCGCTTCGGCATTGAGTGACGCGCCCGCCAGCGGGCCGCTGTATCCACACATCATCGGCAATGAGCAGCCGTGGGTGGTGCCCAAAGTCGAAGACATTCTTGAGAGCGGCGACGAAGCGGTGATTAGCCAAGATGATCTGCGCGACAAAGCGCACATGATCGAAGACACGCTGCATGCGTTTGGGGTTGAGGGCAAAGTCACTGAAATCAATCGCGGCCCGGCCGTGACGCAGTTCGGCGTTGAGCCGGGCTTCATACAGCGCGCGGGCAAGCAGACGAAGGTGAAGGTCAGCAAGATCAGCGCGCTGGCCGATGACCTGGCCCTGGCTCTGGCGGCCAGGACGATCCGCATTGAAGCGCCGGTGCCGGGCCGCAGTATCGTCGGCATTGAAGTGCCCAATGGCGAAATCGCGGTGGTGGCGCTGCGCGATGTGCTCGAAAGCGAAGCGTTTCAGAAACTCAAGTCGCCCTTGCGGATCGGCCTGGGCCAGGATGTCTCCGGCCAATCGGTGGCGGCTGATCTGGCGAACATGCCGCACCTGTTGATTGCGGGCACCACCGGATCAGGCAAGAGTGTCTGCGTCAACGCCATCATCGCTTGCTTGATGACGTACAACACGCCGGATGAACTCAAGTTCTTGATGGTCGATCCCAAGCGTGTCGAACTGACGACGTACAACGGCGTGCCGCACTTGATCGCGCCGGTCGTGGTCGATCTGGAGCGGGTGGTCGGCGTGCTGCAATGGGTGACGCGCGAGATGGACGAGCGCTATCGCAAGTTTGCCAGGAGCGGCTCGCGCAACATCGACGATTTCAATCAAAAAGCGACGACGGCCAGTGAGCCGCGTCTGCCCTATATCGTGGTCATCATCGACGAGTTAGCCGACTTGATGATGCTGGCTCCCGATGAAACCGAGAAAACGATCTGCCGTCTGGCGCAGATGGCGCGTGCGACCGGCATTCATTTGATTATCGCCACGCAGCGCCCCAGCGTGGACGTGGTCACGGGTTTGATCAAAGCCAACTTCCCGGCGCGCATCGCGTTTTCGGTAGCGTCGTCGGTCGATTCGCGTGTGATCCTCGACACGACCGGTGCGGAGCGGCTGCTCGGCCGCGGCGACATGTTGTACGTCGCGCCGGAGATCGGTTCGCCGCAGCGCTTGCAAGGCTGCTACGTCAGCGATCGTGAGATCCACAAACTTGTCCGCTATTGGAAGGGCATTCGCGGCACCGAACCCATTTCGCCTGTTACGGGCTTGAGTAATCAATCACAGCCGCAGCCGATCCAGCCACCGCTGTTCGATGCGCTGCGAGCCGAATTGGATCGGGCCAGTGCCAACGGCGAAGATGATTTGCTTCAGCGCGCGATCGACGTGGTGAAGGTTCAGCGCAAGGCCAGCATCTCCCTGTTGCAGCGCCAGCTGCGCATCGGTTACACGCGGGCCGCGCGCTTGATCGATCTGATGGAAGAGAAAGGCATCGTCGGACGATCGGAAGAAGGCAACCGTTGGCGCGAGGTCCTGCTCGATTTGCCCCCCCTGCCAAATGCCATTCACGACCGCCCGTGAATTTGCCATTGGCTCCGAATTGCACTATAATAGCGCATGTAAACATTTGCCCCTTATTTCTCGGCTAACCATCATTTGCTCCGGAGTCCATATCTGCGAAAGGGGGTGTGATCTTCCACCGATTTTCCGGCAATGAATGTAGTGCCCCAGGTAGTCCGCGTTTCAACATTCCAATCCCAAATGAAAAGGAGAAGTGTAACATGCGTAAGATGTTTTCGCTCAGTGTAGTTCTGTTGGTGTTGGTTGCCACGGTCCTGTCAGCCTGCGGTGGAGCTGCATCGACCAAACTCAAGATCGGTCTGGTCACCGATGTGGGCGGCGTCAACGATAAGTCCTTCAACCAGTCGGCCTGGACCGGCGTGCAGAAGGCGGCGACTGAATTCGGTTACGATACCAAGTACATCGAATCCAAGCAGCCCACCGACTACGAAAAGAACATCGATCAGTTCGCGACTGAGAAATACGATGTGATCATCACCGTCGGCTTCATGATGGGCGATGCCACGGCGGCCAAGGCCAAGCAGTATCCGGCCATCAAGTTCGCGATCATCGATTCGTCCTACTTCCCCACCAAAGATTCGGTGGCCTGCCCCGATACAGTGAAGGACTGCTACGCTGATGGCGGCCTGAAGAACGTGACCAGCCTGATGTTCCAGGAAGACGAAGTCGGTTTCCTGGCGGGTGTGTTGGCCGGCGGTATGACCAAGACCGGCACGGTTTGCACGGTGTCCGGCGTGGAAATTCCGCCCGTAGTGCGCTATGTGGTGGGCTATCAGAACGGCGCCAAGTGGATGAAGGCGGATGTCAAGACGCTCAATGTCTACATCCCCTCGTTCGTCGATCCGGCCAAGGGCAAGGAAACCGGCCAGAGCATGATCGGTCAGGGCTGCGATGTGGTCTTCGGCGTGGGCGGCAACACCGGTAACGGTGGCTTGCTGGCCGCGAAGGAGAAGAGCCTGATGGCGATCGGCGTGGACGTGGATCAGTACAATACGTATGCAGAAGTCAAGGATGCGTTGATCACGAGTGCGCAGAAGAACGTCGACGTGGCAGTCTACGAGTATCTCAAGGCTGTCAAGGGCGGCGCCTCGAAGGCGGGTATGATCACTGCCAATATCAAGAATGGCGGCGTGGGCCTGGCGCCCTATCACGATTGGGACAGCAAGATCCCCGATGCGGTGAAGGCGAAGGTTAAGGAAGCGACCGACGCTTTGAAGGCCGGCTCGCTGGCGACCGGTTACAAACCGTAAAGTCGCGCGTTTGAATCTGAGAGGGTGCTGTGCTCCAATCGAGAGTGCAGCACCCTTCCTTTACTCGTAAGGCTCACTGCCTGATCC
>JADGQE010000250.1 GCA_017882055.1 Thermoflexales bacterium | reverse complement strand
TTTGATAATCATGCGGACCGTAAAAGTTCTGTGGATAACGAATCAGAACAACAAAGAAGGCTACCGCGTTAAGCGTGGGGAACAACACAAGAAACCAAACTATGATGGATTTAAGGCTGTCAGGAAGTGCGGCGAGAGATATGCCAAGAACTACTTCTACGAGACCGACAAACAAACAGATTATGGTCATCGGGTTCTTTACATGGGAGAAATAGATGTCTTTCATAATCAGTTCATTCCTCGTTCAGCAAGAATCATGAACATATGCTTGAGCATAGTGCATGGTGCGATAGATTTCTAACGACGTGATGAGCGTGTAGCGGGCTAATGCCGACAGCGCCGCATTGTCGGTAGTATATTCTCAACGACCAGGTAAGTCAATCGCGTCGCTCTGGTAATTATCCGCGTTGTAAAACCTCGCTCGTGTTTACCAGTGTCTCAATAGCTCGCTCGGCAATCTCGACCGATGTGGAACCAAGTCCGCAACAAGTCGTGATCAGGCTGCGTTGTGCTAGTTCGTCCGATCGGATGTTGACGCCGCGTGCTTGCGCTTTGCTGCTAATCAAAGCCAATCCATCCCGCAGTCGCTGCGCCAGACCATCGGGCGTCACTTTGAAGATGTCCTCGTTGTTGGGGACGATGCCCCAGGCTACCACGCCGCCTCGATCCAGAAAGACACGGAGTTCAGCCGGATACAGCGCCAGGTTCTCAAGATAACCGTAGGCATCGAGGTTTAGAATATCCACCTGCGTCCCGAGCAGCACCGACCAATCGGTGTTGGCGCAGCAGTGCACGCCCGCCAGCGCGCCTTCGGCGTGAATGGCTTCGAAGACTTCGTCGAGCAGGGTGATGACTTGCTCGCGGCTGAGGCTGATGAAGGCCGATCCAAATGAAGCCAGGTACGGCTCGTCGACGAAGAGGATGACATTCGATCGGGCTGTTCGCATCTGCCGAATTTGCCAGCGCGCAATCAGCGCTGCTTGCTTGACGATGGTATCGGCCAGGAGATCGTTGTAGAGGCTGGCGCGCAAATCCTGATCGGTCACGGTCAACCCAAAGCTGATCGGGCCGGTGACGTGCCCTTTGGCCCATTGGCCGGGCGTGGATCGCAGTGCATCGAGCATGGTGTAGAAGCCGGTCGCGTAATCGTGGCTGAAGGCGAATGAGTCGATGTCTTCGGCCAGATACCGCGCATAAAAGGCTTCCAGCGCCGGAGACAGATCGCCCGTCGTATCGAAGAAGATTTTTTCTTGCTGATCGTCCAACGTGATGCCGGGCAAACCCGCGCTATACTGCACGTACATGTTTTCGTGGAAGGTGCGGCGCGGCAGCTGCGGCCAGGCCGGTATATCGAGCGTGGTTGCCAGACGTTGACACAACGACGCAAAGTCAGCCGTGTGAGGGAAACTACCGATCGCTGTGGTTAGAAAATTCGGTTCAAAAGACATGAAGTTGCTCCAGACTGAAACAGAGTAAGAGTGATTATATCGAGACTGGGTCTATTTGCCAAATGGATCGCAGTCCGATAATCGTAGGGGCGAGGCATTCGCGCAGGGATCATAATTGATCAAAATGCTTGGCCAGGCCGCGATGATAATCAACGGGAACCATTGTGCGAATGCCTCGCCCCTACCGCTGCCCCCATCATATTCTTTGTGGTAGACTTCGCCCTGATGTTCTCACATCTTAAATCTGCAATCTGCAATCCGCAATCTGCAATTCTTTTGCTGTGCCTGTTGGCTTTTGTATTGCGCCTGGGTCCGGCCTTCGATAATCGCTTTCATCCCGATGAGGCCCTGTTCAGTTCGTGGGCGCTGAAGATCGCCAGCGGCGAAAACATTTTGCTCAGCGGCGTGCCGGTCGATAAGCCGCCGTTGCTGATCTACACGACGGCGATCAGTTTCTTTTTCCTGGGCCAGACGGAGATCGCCGCACGCTTGCCCAATCTCGCCGCCAGCGTGATCAGTGTGGCGTTGATCTATTGGCTGGCGGTTAAGCAAGTGGGAACTGGTCAACTGGTAACTGGTAATTGGTTGATCGGTCGACCAGTTGACCAGTTGACCAGTCGACCAATTAACTATTTGACCCTTCTCCCCTCGCTTCTGCTCGCCTTCTCTCCCTTTGCCATTCTCTTTGCACCGACGGCCTTTCTTGATTCGACGATGGTGATGTTTGGACTCGCTTCGCTAGTGGCGGCGTCGCGTGGCCGGGCAGAGTGGGCGGGTATTCTGCTTGGCCTGTCCTTTGCGACGAAGGTGCAGGGTCTATTCTTTGCGCCGTTGGTTCTGGTTTATTGGGCAACTGGGCGACTGGTTAATCAGGGATCAGGGATCGGGGATCAGTCACCTCGTCATCCTGTCACGTTGTCACGCCGTCTCTCTGTCTCTCGGTCTCTCATTCGTTTCCTTGCTGCTTTTCTAACGATTGCGCTAATTGTCCTCGCCTGGGATCGACTGCGCGGCGGCTTGCCGTTCTGGGAACAGCAGACGATCAATTACGGCGGCATTCGAGTGATCTATCCGAGTGAAGTCTGGCCGCGCTTGAACGGCTGGCTGGCGCTGCTGCCGTATTTCTTTGGGCCGATTATCGGACTGATTGGATTGATTGGGCTGCCGGTCCTGGTGTGGTTCGATCTGACGCGCTATGCCCGCACGCGTGCTGCGTGGATCGATCTGGCTTTGATTGCTGATCTGGTTATCTTGTTTGCGCTGCATTGGTTACTTGCTTTCCCGGTGTGGGATCGCTATTTCCTGGTGCTTGTGCCGATCGCGGCGTTGTTGGTGAGCAGAGTGATCGGTCAACTGGTCACTTGGTCACTTGGTCGACGGGTTACTTGGTCAGCGCGTCACCTTGTCTCTCTAGCTCTCCTTCTCTCTATCATCCTGGTGTTGCCCTTCAGTCTCGTCGCGGCTGGATCGGGCTATCCAATCGGCGGCGATCACGGCGGGTATGACGGCATCGATCAAGTGGCGGGCTACTTGCGGACTTTACCTTCTGGCACAGTCGTGTATGATCATTGGCTGGGGTGGGAACTCGATTACTATCTGGGCGAAGGCCATGTCTATATGGCCTACTTTGACACGCCAGCTGTGCTGGCCGATGATTTGCGCGCCTTTGGACACAACGGCGATCGCTACCTTGTCTTTCCGGCCTATGAATCGCCCAACAAAGCAATCGAGGCAATCGGGCAGGCAGGCTTTGTGATGTCACCGATCTTTTCGACGCAGAATCGTTTCAATCAAACATCATTCACGATATTTAGGATTCAGGCACGTTAGTCACCTGGTCACCATGTCACCTTGTCACCCAGTCACACCATCACTCCGCCGCTCCCTCGCCCGTTCTGATCTCCCGGTCTTGGCTCTGCTGCTCGGACTGATCCTGCTTTTCTTTTGGAAACTGGCGTTCACAAATCTCATCATCGCCCGCGGCGACATCTTCTACTACTTCTACCCGTATCGCGACTACGCGGCTTCGGCGTTGCGTGACGGTCACATCCCTTTATGGAATCCATACCTGTTCATGGGCGCGCCGTTCCTGGCGAATAGCCAGGTCGGTTTCTTCTATCCGTTAAACTTGTTGATGAGCTGGCTCGATACGGCCCGTGCGATCAACTGGACCATCGTGCTGCATATTTTCATTGCGGCTTCCGGTGTGTACGTTTTTGCCCGACACCGATTGGGCCTCTCGATCAGCGCGGCCTGGTTGGCGGCAGTCTCATTCGGGCTGGGCGGTTATCTCGGCACACAGATCGAACACGTCAATCAATTACAAGGGCTGGCGTGGATCGGCTGGATCTTCCTGGCGTATGAGGCAGTGGTCAGTAGTCAGTTGTCAGTGGTCAGCAATCGGCAATTAGCATTCAGCCTTCAGCGATTGGCAATCAGAAATGCGTTGATGTTGGCGTTGTTGATCGCGGTGCAATTGTTAGCGGGTCATACACAGGCGGTCTACATTACACTGTTCGGGCTTGGTATTTATGCGGCCTGGCCCGCGATTGAATTGATTGTCAAGCAGCCACGCCGCGTCGCCTCAACATTGGCGGCGCGTTTGTGGCCGATCTTGTTCGCATCGATCCTGGCTGTGGCGTTGTCTGCGATTCAACTCTTGCCGACATTGGAATTGACGCGCCTCTCGGCCCGCAGCGGCGGATTGCCGACGAATCTGGCCGTATCGTTCTCGCTCGATCCGCGCTGGCTGGGGCGCGCACTGCTGCCCGATTATGCGGGCGCGATGCCGGCGGGCGGCGAATTCACCTCGTTCTTCAGCGTGGCTGCACTGTTCTTAATGATAGTTGGTGGTTTATCCTTCTGGCTTAAGCGTGGATCTGTCTCCAATCTCCAGCTTCCAACTTCCCGTTTTCGTTCGGTCTCCATCGTTGCTGTGCTTGGCCTCGTTCTGGCTTTTGGCGGCTACACGCCGATCTACTATGCTCTGCTCAAGATCGTGCCGGGCTTCGATCTGTTCCGTGCGCCCGCACGTTGGCTGGTGCTATTCGTATTCGCTGGATCTTTGTTGGCCGGAGTCGGCTTAGATGTCGTGCGCGAACGCAGAATCAACTGGAAATCTCTATTGCTTCCGATTGCGTTTGTCGCCGTATTGATCGCTTTGACTTTCATTGCGGCCGGCCTCACGCCCGCAGGTGCAGCCGGCCCGCTGGGCATACCTGATGCGAAATCGGCGGGGCTGTGGTTAGGCGTTCTTGCGCTTTCACTCGCGTGTTGCGTGGTGCGTGTGCCATTTTCGCTGACACGGAATACGCAATACGCAATTCGTCCTCTCATGCTTGCATTGCTGATTTGCGCCGATCTCTTCCTCGCCACACGTCCCTTGCCCTACAACTCGCGCGCAACGGCCCCTGATGCGTTGACCAGCCTGCGACCGGCAGTGACGCATTTGAAAGTCGGGGCCGAGGATCGCACGCCGCCCGATCGATTCCTGTCGATTTCGGATATCCAATTTGATCCGGGCGATTCGGCCGAACTCAAATCGATCTATGGCGATCAACTTTCTGCCGATGCTTTCTACGATCTGATTGTTGCCACGAAAGCCAAAGAGATCGTCGCGCCAAATCTGCCGCTGTATTATCGCCTGCCCGCCGTCGATGGTTATGATGGCGGATTGCTGCCGCTAAAGAACTACATGACCTTTCAGCGGTTGTTCCTCGAGCCGAACCTCATTCAGCCCGACGGGCGGCTGCGTGAACAACTGAAGTCGATCCCGGATGCGCGCTGGCTCGATCTGATGAACGCGCGTTACATCATCACGGACAAGGTCGGCGATCAGTGGTATGACGGTGTGCTATACGATCTGCAATTCGCCACGCGGCTTGCTCCAGGCCACAGCGCTTACACGGATCAAGTGCCGCGTTTCAAAGCAGATGCGTTGGGCCTAGTCTATTCCGAGCCGATGGGCAACTCGACGTTGGCGCAAATCGAAGTGGCATTTACTGATGGTCTAACCCAGACGTTGATTCTGATCGACGCGCCGATCACGACGACGAACGGCCTCTCGGTCGCGCGTCTGACATGGGATGAACCTCACCTTGTGAATTCGATTCGCGTCACCGGCGTTGGCGGCCTGACGGTTCACGGCGCAGCGCTCATCGATCAACGCAGCCAGTCATTTCAATCTTTTGTGCTCATGCCGCACGGAAATTTCGGATTGGCGCATTCGGGTGATGTGAAAGTGTACGAAAACGCCGCCGCGCTGCCGAGGGCCTTCGTCGTGTCTGACGTGCGCGCTGCGGCCAGCGATGATGAAACGATCGCCCTGATGCAAGGCGCAGATTTCGATCCTTCGCGAACAGTGGTCTTGATTGGCAATCAATCCAATTCACCCGATCACTCTGTCACCCCTTCACCTTGTCACTTCGTCACCTATACGCCCGAATACGCCGCGATCGACGTTGATGCCGCGCAAGACGGCTACCTCGTCTTGACGGATGCCTATTATCCCGGCTGGGTAGCTACGATCGATGGTCAGCCGACAAACATCGAGCGGGCCGATGTGATGTTCCGTGCCGTGAAAGTTCCGGCAGGCCAACATCGGGTTGAGATGCGCTACGAGCCGCAGTCGTTCCGCATTGGAATGTGGGTAACTATCGGAGCCTGGGCCATTTTGATCGCCGCGTGGGCAGTCGTGCTCCGAGGTCGAACCAACGCTAAGTGACGTGTGTTATAATCTCGGCGCAATGACCAAATCAGCAATCAGCAATCAGCAACACTTGCACCGCGCTGCGGATGCAGTGCAGGTGTCAGAAAT
>JADGQE010000249.1 GCA_017882055.1 Thermoflexales bacterium | reverse complement strand
TTGTCGGTTGAGTCGATCGAAACGAGCGAGGCATCGGCCATTAGGCGGGGATGGATGGGAGTCGAACCCACCGCCGCTCGCTCAGCGCGACCGGCCAGCGATTTTGAAGACCGTGGCAGCCACCGGGCCACAACCACCCCCACGCACGCAATCATACTGGCGATTGGTCAATTGGGCAACTGGTCAATCGGGCAACTGGTCAATTGGTTAATCGGTAACCAGTTGACCAAGTAACCAAGTAACCAATTACCAATTACCAGTTGCCTGTTCTCCAAAATGCTTGACAACTATATCCCTCTACGGTAAAATACCGTTTGCTGCCGCCGAGGTAGCTCAGTTGGTAGAGCACGCGACTGAAAATTGCGGTGTCCGCAGTTCGATCCTGCGCCTCGGCACTACGGTGTCAGGAAGTAGACGGCACATGCTGCGGGAGTAGCTGAGTGGTACAGCGTCTCCTTGCCAAGGAGAAGTCCGCGGGTTCGAATCCCGTCTCCCGCTCTCAAGATGGCTGATGTCACTCGCAAGAGGCATCAGCCGTTTTGTTTGTCAGCGTCACATTCAGTGTTACAGCGTCCTGGTGATTATACACAGGTGCTCAAGTCGGCGTCGGCCATGCCCACTTGCCACCGGCAAGTGGTGGCCCGCTAGGCGCCGTCGACGATCCGCGAGGACGCGGATCGAGAGCGAAAGCCGAGATGTGTATAATCACCAGAGCGTCCTCTTGACTCAAGCCGCGCAGTCTTGCATTTGCAACTGACTTGTAACGCGGTTGTAAGGCAACGACCCGACCTGGCGTGTTACCATAGTCATTGGCGTGGGTTGGCCGTTCGGGTATAATCGAGCCACATTCGTTCTGATTCCGATCCTATTGGATGGACAGCATGCCTGACCGGCCGATCTCACCTCAATCTCGCGACGACGACGTGGCTCTCGATCGGGCCTTGCGGCCCAATCGCCTGATCGATTTTCCCGGCCAGGAGCGGCTCAAAGAAAATCTCAGCATCTTGATTGAGGCGGCCAAGCAGCGGCATGAGGCACTCGATCATGTGCTGTTCTATGGCCCGCCCGGTCTGGGCAAGACGAGCCTGGCGCACATCGTGGCCAATGAGATGGGCGTCAACGTGCGCGTGACTTCCGGTCCGGCGATCGAACGCGCAGGCGATCTGGCGGCCATCTTGACGAATCTAAAAGCCGGCGATGTCTTGTTCATCGACGAGATTCACCGGCTGGGCCGCGCGATCGAGGAAGTGTTGTATCCGGCGCTGGAAGATTTTGCGTTGGACATCATCATTGGCAAAGGTCCCTCGGCCCGCAACATCCGTTTGAAGTTGCCGCCCTTTACGGTGGTGGGTGCGACAACGCGATTGGCCTTAGTGAGTTCGCCGCTGCGCGCGCGCTTCGGCGTGGTGTATCGCCTGGACTATTATGAGCAGCCGGTGCTGGAGCAGATCATCCGTCGCGCCGTGAAGTTGCTGAATGTCCAGGTTGATCCGAGCGGACTGAGCGAGATTGCGCGGCGCGGGCGAGGCACACCGCGCGTGGCGCTGCGCCTGATGCGGCGCGTGCGCGACTACGCTCAAGTGCGCGGTGATGGCGTGGTGGATGGCAAGTTGGCCGCCGAGGCGTTGACGCTGCTCGATGTCGATCCGCTGGGTCTGGACGATCTCGATCGGCGTGTGCTGCGATCGATCATTGAGAAATTCAACGGCGGGCCGGTCGGACTCGAAACGATCGCCGCTTCGATCAGCGAAGAATCGGATACGATCATGGATGTGGTCGAACCGTATTTGCTGCAGCTCGGCTTTCTCGATCGGACGCCGCGCGGGCGCGTGGCAACTCGCCGGGCCTACGATCATTTGCAGATCGAATATCCCGAACGGCCCGAACAGACTGCGTTGTTTTGAAGTCGTGATCGGTTGTCAGTGCTCAGTCTTTAGTAAACAGTCGATGACTGATCGCCGAGTACCGAACACTGATTACTGAGTGCGCTTATGCCTGACCTGACCGGTCACCGCTTAGGTCAATATCAAATCCTCGAACGCATCTCGCGCGGCGCGACATCGACGGTGTACAAGGCGTATCAGGAGAAACTCGATCGCCACGTTGCCATCAAAGTCTTGTCGCCGCACTTCATCGAGGAAGAAGGTTTCCTCGAACGCTTCCATCAAGAAGCCCGCGCTGTGGCTCGCCTCGATCGTCCGAATATCTTGCCCGTGTATGACTTCGACGATGCCGGCGATTCAGTCTACATTGTGATGAAGTACGTCGACACCGGGACGCTCAAGCAGATGTTGGGCCGGCCGCTGGACCTGGGCCTGGTCGTTGAGATTGTGACCAGGTTGGCATGGCATTGGGTTACGCCCATCGGCAGGGCGTGGTCCATCGCGATGTCAAACCGAGCAACATTTTGAGGGCTGAAGATACGTGGGCACTGCTGACGGACTTTGGTCTGGCCAAGATTCGCACGCCGGGCCGGCAGCTGACCAGGTCCGGTATTGGCATGGGCACACCAGATTACATGGCGCCCGAACAGGCGCAGGACCTGCCGGTCGATGGCCGCGGCGATGACATCGGCTTTCGATGTGCCAGGTAGAGACGCGCCAGGCAGGTTGGAACCGTGAAGACATCTGATTTCTGGTACGATCTTCCGCCCGAGCTCATTGCCCAGACTCCGATCGAGCCGCGCGATGCCGCGCGGCTTTTGCAGCTCGATCGAACGTCGGGTGCGATGACGCATCATCACTTCTACGACTTGCCTGATTTGCTTCGACCGGGCGATTTGCTGGTCGCCAATGAGAGCCGCGTGATCCCGGCGCGGATTTTTGCGCGCAAAGCCGGCAGCGGCGGCGCCATTGAGATTTTGTTGCTGCGCCGCGTGGATGCGACTGCGTGGCAGGCCTTGCTGCGCGGGCATCGCTTGCGCGTGGGAACGCAAATCGAAGTCCGCCCGGATCTGCTGGCGACCGTGATCGAGCAATTGCCAGGCGGAGAGCGGGTCATTCGTTTCACTCAATCGATCGACGATCAGTTAAGTGAACTGGGTGTGATGCCGCTGCCGCCCTATATCCATGCGCCGCTGACCGATCCTGACCGCTATCAAACCGTTTACGCGCAGACGCCTGGCTCGGCAGCCGCACCGACGGCCGGTCTGCACTTCACCCCCGGCTTATTGGCGCGACTCGGCGAACGCGGCATTTCGATGGTGCACGTCACACTGCATGTCGGCCTGGACACGTTCAAGCCGGTTGAAACCGAAGAAGTCGAACAGCATCACATTCACACTGAGTATGCGCGGATAACAGCAGAGGTCGCCGCGCAAATCCGTCTGGCCAAAGCGGATGGGCGGCGAGTGATTGCAGTCGGCACAACGGCGGTGCGCGTGTTGGAAACCGTCGCGCGGCAGGGCTGGCAGGCTTTCGGTGGCAATATCGATCTGTTCATCTATCCAGGCTTTGAATTCAAGGCAGTCGATGCATTGATTACCAATTTTCATCTGCCACGTTCATCGCTATTGATGCTTGTTTCGGCTCTGGCCGGCAAGGACAAAATCGATCGGGCCTACGCCGAAGCAATTGCCATGCGCTATCGCTTCTTTAGTTTTGGCGATGCCATGCTCATCCTTTAGAAGCCCGTTCTCGGATCTCGCAATCTATTATTGTGGAAATGTAGGTGTTCAGTTGGCGCTTGAATTCCGACCACCAAGACACCAAGACACCAAGTTTTTTGTGAATTGACCACGTCGCCTAAAATTCTTCGTGTCTTAGTGTCTTTGTGGTAAAGGTGAAATGTCCACTGAACGATCATGTGGAAATATGCCAACTTGCCGCGTCTGCTTGATTTTATGAAAACTCTTGCTATAATGGTAGGTGTAGCGTTAGTTACGTCACGTTGAAGTTGTGCGTCACGGTTGCTTGAAATGAGGTGAATGCCCATGTCAGCACAAGAGAATACTGAACAACTGCGATCGATTTTGGGACAGTTTCTGGTTTCGCTAGCGCAGACCGAAGGCTATGCCCGAAACACGGTGTCGGCGTACCAGAACGATCTCAATCAATTGCTCGAGTATTTGTCTCAGCATTATCCGGCGCTCACGAGCTGGTCGCAAGTGTCGGGCGCGATATTGAGTGAATTTGTCGATAACTTGCGGCTGGTGAAGATCGCGCGACGCGGCGGCGAAGAAAAGTCGATCGCGCCGTCGACGATTGCGCGGAAGATCGCGGCGCTCAAATCGTTCTTCACCTATCTACTGTCCGCCGGCCTCATCGAAGCTGATGCGGCAGCCCGCCTCGAAGCGCCGCACGTTGCCAAACGTGAGCCTAAGACGTTGACGGTCGGCGATGTCGAGCGCTTGCTGGCCGCGCCCGGTCAGGGCAACGCGCCCAGAGTGCTCCGCGATCGGGCATTGTTGGAGTTGCTCTATGCCACCGGCATGCGGGTTTCCGAACTGGTCGCGCTGACGATCGAAGATGTGGGCCTGACTGAAAAACTCGTGCGCGTGCGCAGCGACGATGGCAGCAAGGAACGCAGTGTGCCCATTCGCGAGCAGGTGGCGCAGACCCTGGCGCTTTATCTTAACAACGGCCGGCCCAAACTGGTCAAACAGATTACGGTTGATCACTCGGCGCTCTTCCTCAATCAACGCGGACAGAAACTGACCCGGCAGGGCATGTGGCTCATTATCAAAGAGTATGCCGCCCGGGCCGGGCTGAGCTTCGAGGTGACACCCCACGTCCTGCGCCATTCCTTTGCCGCACACATGCTTCAGGACAACCGCGCCAGCCTGTCGGAGGTTCAGCGTTTTCTGGGCCACGCCAATATCTCGACCACCCAAATCTATATGCAGAAGCCTGACGATCGCAGCAGCGAGCCGGAAGCCGATCTGTAAGCGGATTGAGGTGTCAACGAACACACGCCTGTGGCGGGTGCAGTGCTCCCGTAGGCAATAGATAATCGGATGGCGCAATCAGCGCTCTGCGCAAAGCACGGATTCAATCTGTAGATGCTACCGAGGTCAGGGCCTTCAACAGACGCTTCGCGGGATACAAAGCGGACGGGGCAGGGAGTGGCCTGACGATCAATAACTGATGGGGAGGTGTCTGATCTGATCCAGGTACTCGTCCGGCTCTGAGGCTCCGCAAATCAAGGCCAGTTCGTCAATCGTTTCGCCCTGCGACATGCCTGGATTCAAGATGAAGATACCCGGCACGTGGCGACCTGCCGCGAGATGATCGTTGAGATGAATCGGCATCGATGAGCGGTTGTTGGTTACGAGGATGAATTGACTGGCCTCGCACCACAGCAAGATGTCAGGATCGGACGTTTTGCGACGCGGTGTAGCGGGATCGCCGATGATCCAGGTCGTGATGTCAGGCTGATGTTGGTGCAGACCGTCGAGCAGCGCGCGATCAACGTTTTCGTCAAGCAGATA
This sequence comes from Thermoflexales bacterium, assembly GCA_017882055.1. Classification (GTDB taxonomy): domain Bacteria; phylum Chloroflexota; class Anaerolineae; order Fen-1058; family Fen-1058; genus JADGQE01. The sequence continues at coordinate 868 of JADGQE010000249.1, read as the reverse complement.
CTTGATCATGATTTTGATGTATCATACCCGGCGCGCTGCTCAACCAGGGCGCGTTCGGCGCGAATCTGGCGGAGTTTCAGCATCGACGGCGTAGGATTGCGCTGTTGCTCGGCCCGCGCCCGATTCCCGTGCTCGATCCAGGCGGCGAGATATTGACCGACCGTTTCCTGGTCGTGGAGGTAATAGAGGATCGTCGCATGCACCTCTTCGAGGGTGAGCGAGGGATAACTGGCAACGATCTGCTCCGGCGTGCGGCCACGATGGACGAAATCGTACAGGACGGTCTCGATGCCGATGCGATGGCCTTTGATGCGAATATCGTCAGGAGCGAGAAAGTCGAAATAGTCTTCAAGTTGCATGGCGGACCTCCTGATGGAGATTGTAGCGTTGAATGAGCGCGGCGTCAACGAACACAGGCCAACGGCGGATGCAGTGCTCCCGCGAATTACGCGGGCTGTTAGCGGATAGGTGTCAACGAATTGCCTGCGGCACAGCGAATCAGTGAATGGCGTCCATCGCGTAATTCGATTATTCGTTGTCTATTCGTTGACGCGGTAGACAATCATCCGGCGCTGACGATGGATCCGATTTTCTGAGGGATGAAGGCGGAAGGACGCTTCGCGGGATGAAGCAAGAGGTAGGATGCAATCAAGAGTTCTGCCTCTGGCAAATAACAAGCAGAACAGCCTCCGTTCAATTCTTACGTGAGCGTGGACCTGCATGAATCTTCAAAACGAAATTAAACCAGAGCTTTGGGGCGCAATTAGCCAGCAGTACGAAGCCGAGGAACGACCGGTCGGCGAGCACGGGCGCGTAGGCCCGCACGCCCCGCTCGCGCTCGGGGTGGGGCGGCACGCGCCGCCCGCCG
>JADGQE010000248.1 GCA_017882055.1 Thermoflexales bacterium | reverse complement strand
TCCTTCAAGCACCATTGCCCGCATTTGTTGCGGAATGTCCATCTTTAGTCCCTGTGTCATTGCGAGAAGCCCTTCGGGCGACGAAGCAATCTTAGATTGAGATCGAGCGAGATTGCTTCGCCGTCCAACGCGGCTCGCAATGACACGTACAACTTACGAATCCATGAATTGTTCAGCCGGCTCTTTCTGCACCGCTTCCAGGATTTTCTCAGCGACGGACTCCGGGCTGTCGACGACGACCTCCGGTCTGTTCGTAGTCGCTCGTTGTTGCTGCCGCATCTGCCGATTGCCCAACGAGTTCCGGCCAAAATCCGTCGCCGTCATGCGCGGATAGAAGGTGATCACGCGAATGTTGTCGGACGCGAGTTCGCCGCGCGCCGTATCGGAGAGCATGTTCAACGCGGCTTTGGTTGAAGCATATGCCGCCAAACCGGGGATGTGCATTCTGGATACCATCGAACTGACGTTGACGATGATGCCCCCGCCTTGTGACCGCATCTTGGGGATGACGGCTTGCATCGCGTACAGCGGGCCGAACATATTGAGTTCAACGATCTGACGGTAATCGTCGATGCTCACATCGGTGATTGTTCCGGATGCAGCCTGCCCCGCGTTGTTGATCAGCACATCGATCTGTCCAAAGTGCTGAACCGTTGCCTCGACCATCTGAATGACTTCGGCCTGATTGCGCATGTCGGTCGGCACAGACAATGCTTCATGGCCCTGGCTGCGCAGCTCATTCGCAAGTTGCGTTAGTTTCTCAGTCGAGCGTGCCGCCAGAGCGACTTTCGCTCCAGCAGCTGCCAGGTGTCGAGCCGCTGCCAGACCGATCCCGCCTGAAGCCCCCGTAATCAAAACAACTTTATCCTTGATCTCCATATCAATCTCCCTTTGATTTTGTTGCCAGTAAATTCACGGCCTATCGTCCAACCTGAAGCCGTGTCCTCGCACGGTTACCAAGTATTCGTGCTCCGGATCGATCTCGGCTAATCGATCGCGCAGGCGGCGCACCAGCGCATCGATCGCCTGCTCGGTGATGCCAACCTCGTCCGACTCCGGCCACACCGCGGCGATCACATCTTCGCGCGTGACGACTTTGCCTTTGCGCTCCCAGAGCAGCTCCAGCAATCGATACTGCGGCAATGACAGCGCCGGATCAAGCGGTATACCGCTTACCCAGACTTGCCGTTGGCTCTTGTTCAAGCGCAAGCCCAGCTTGATGACCTTCAACATTTCCTGCGTCAGCGGCAGTGTCGCTTCGGCGCCGACAAACAACAGGCGCACACTCAACGCGATTTGGATCTCATCACCATCCTGCAACCGGACAATGCCTTTGGCCTGCGCGCCGTTGACGTAGGTGCCATTCTTGCTGCCCAGGTCTTCGACCGCATACCCCAGCCCGTCATGCAAAATGCGCACGTGCCGGCGGCTTACCTGCCGATCGGGCAAGACGACATCGCATTCCTCGCCGCGCCCGATGGTCAAACTGGGCTTATTCAACGGCCAGCGTTTGCCCGCGAGCTGCCCTTCTTGCACGACCAGAATTGGGGCTGAACTTTCTTGCATCATCGCCTCCAGTGACAATCGTCAAACAACTGACCAGTTGCCCACGATTGCCTTGACAATGAATTAGTTGTCGGTTAAGCTGTGCCGCAGGAGAAGAAGAGAACGATGCTTAAGCCGGGCACCGTCCTACGTTCACGCTATAAAGTCGTCGAGTCGATTGGTAAGGGTGGCATGGGCGCGGTCTATGAAGCCGAAGACCTGCGCCTGGAAGGCCGCCGCTGCGCGATCAAAGAAGTGCGCCTTGATCTCGAATTGACGCCGGAATCACGCCGCCAGGCTCAGGAGCAATTTTACCGCGAAGCCAGCGTACTGGCGCGTCTCGATCACCCCAACCTGCCCAAGGTTTCCGATTACTTCTCCGAAGAAGACACCGATTATCTGGTGATGGATTACGTGCCGGGCCGCGACCTCAAGGACATCATGGACGAGGCCCGGCGGGCCGGTCGCTTTCTGGAAGAAGCCGATGTGTTGAACTGGGCTTCGCAGTTGTGTGACGCGTTATCGCATCTGCATCACCAGGATCCGCCCATCGTCCACCGCGACATCAAACCGGCCAACATCAAGCTCACGCCCGATGGGCGCATCAAGCTGGTCGATTTTGGTCTGGTCAAAGTGCTCGCGCCGGAGGATGACTATCGCACGATCACGGTGCTGCAGGGCCGCGGCACGGCGGCTTACACCCCGCTCGAACAATATGGCGGCGATGCGGGCCACACCGATGTGCGCAGTGATATTTATTCGTTCGGCGCCACGTTGTATCACTTGCTGACGAATCAACCGCCCATGGATGCCAAGCAGCGCTTTCTCAATCCCGCCGCCATGCAGCCGCCATGCACCCTCAATCCAAAACTCTCGCCGGCCACTGAACAGGCCCTCGTTGCCGCGCTGGCGATGCATCCCGATCAGCGCCCGGCCAGCATTGACGAATTTCGGGCGATGCTGCCCGCTGTGCCGAATGTCAGCAGTGTGCTGAGTAACAATCATCGTCCTGCGCCCGTCATCGAAAACAACTGGGCCAAAGCCTTTCAGCAAAATCGATTTCTCATTGCGGCGTTGGTGTCGCTGCTGGTGTTGGCGGTACTGGTGACTTTATTCACTGCCCCAGCCGTGCCGCCGATCCTGCCGGCGATTACCCCGACCGTTTTTTTGCGTTGACACCCCGGCGCGGTCGGCTGCGACTTAGGCCTTCCGCATCATCCAGATCAACGGAATCATTCCGCCGATGATCACGATCAGCAGCGCCGACCATGATCCCAGGCTCGCTCGAACGAGCGCGCTGCCCGGAAGCCCCAGACTGAACAACACATAGCCACTCAATCCACCGATCGCCGCCCATAACGCGGCTCGCAGCGCAAACGATAGATCATTGCGCTCGTCACGCCGCGCACGCCAGTAGCCACCGCTGCCGACAATCATCACGCCGATCAACGCCATCAAGAGATCGCCCCAGTTGGCATGCTGCGGTCGATCTTTGAGAATCGATTCAATGAGGCCCGGTGCGGGCGTCGGCGTGATCGTCGGCGTGGGATCGGGCGCCCGTGTCGGCGTGGGTGTTGGGATGAGGGTGGGCGTAGGGGGGAGCAAGGTCGCAACCGTTACGCTGGCTTGATTGATCGTGATCTGGATCGCGATCGAACTCAAGGCCGGTTCGCTCGAAGCGCGGATTAAAAGCCGGCCGACTTTGTCGAGAGTGAAATCGGTTTTGGCGACGCCGTTGAGCGTCACGCCGTTCTGTACCACGAGCGCAGTATCGGCGTCGTATTGAAACGTGAATCGAACCGGCGTGCCGTCCGGCACCGCGTGACCATTGCGATCGACGACCACCCCCGTTCGCAGGCGGACCTGAGCGCCCACGCGCAAATTGAGCGGTGCAGGCGTGGGCTGACCTTCGAGGGCTTCTTCGCCGATCGCCAATTGAATGACTTGATTCGGATCAGGCTCAGTCTGCACCGTTAAGTCGTAGTTCAGTGCTTCGAGGTTGACGGGCGATCGGCCGGTGGGCTTCACTGCGCCTGATAACGCGCGCGCGGCCACATCCACCAACACCGGGGTTTTGCCGTATAACGCGTACAGTGCTGTAAAGCGCGAAATCTCGTCAGCTGTCAGACCAAAGGGCGGTCCAAATAAGAATCCAATCAGCCGCTTGCCCGTCACGAGATTGGGTTTCAGCGCCAGCAATTGCCGGGCTGCATCCGACGACGCGACATTGGGATCGATTGACTGCATCCCCAGCACGATCCAATTGGCGCGCGTAAAGACATCGGTGAGCTCCGGCGCGTTGGGCGCACTGGTGACAAACGCTTGAAGGTCCGTAAAGCGAATACTGGTAATGTTATTCGGATCGACACCATACTGCCTTTCAATCGCCTGGGCCAAACCATCGACCGCGAGCGTTGGCCGATCGGGGCAGGTTTTGCAGTCGGCGGCCACGCGATCATCCGTCGCGATCAAAAAGACATCGTCGGGTTTGGGTTTCAGTGCGGGCAACTTGTCGGGCGCGGGCCAGAGCAGCGTCAATGCGTCATTGGCCACCTGCTGTGTGACGTTGCTGCCCGTACCGACGCTGGCTTTCACTCCGGCGACCGACACTGCGACCTTGGTCACATCGAAACCCGGATACAGGCGATACTTCAGGCGTAGAATGCGCTGCACGGCGCTATCGACGCGAGCCTGAAACGACGGATCGGTCGAATACTTCTGTCGGAAAAACGTGATCACAGCCCGGGTCGCGGCCGCTTCATCGATGAAACTGTCAAAGGCTTTAAGCCCGCGCAGAATCAACACATCGTTGCCGGCTTGAAAGGATTCCAGGGCGGCCTGCGGCGCGGAAATCGACTGGCTGGCTGTGCTGGCATAGTAATCGTGCACGGTCGGCGACCCCAGCGCATCGCTCATGAGCAGCCCGCCGGCATCGCGCCAGGCTTTGACTTCGGGTAAATCGATCAATACTTGCAGCGCAGTATTGTCCAGGCTGATTGGCCGCGTGCGCTCGCGGAGGTTGCCGGTGAAACCGCGATAGCGCACGTTGGTCGTCATCAACGCATCAGCCAGTGGGCGGGTCTTGCCGGTCGGCAGCTGCATCAACAGCAAGAATGGCGGCAGATCGGCTTTCTTGAGATCATCCAGCGATCGATCGATGGTGTACGAATCGCTGTCGAGCCGGCCCTGGCCGGGGAAATTTCTGAGTACGACCGCCAGGCGGTCTTTTGAGCCGGTGCGCAGACCGCGCACGTAGGCCTGGCCCATCACACTCACCCAGTACGGATCGCCGCCGAACACGTTGACGCCCGGATCGAGCGGCGTCGTCGACGGCTGGGCGCGCACGTCGAGCGATGGGCCAAGCAGCAAGTTGATGCCCAGGGCGGACAGCTCGCGTCCGACCAATTGACCGACTTGCTCGGCATCGGGGGCGCTCCATGTCGCACCCATCGCCATATAACTGGGCGCCAGGGACAGGCCCGATGTGATCTGGCTATTTGGCGCGCCATCGCCATCCTGCTCCATCGCCACAAACAGCGGAATAAACGGCGAATTGCTGCCGGTCCGGGCTGTCTGCCGTGTCAGATTTTGCAGCGCCGAGGTCAGTGAGGCAACCTGGGTGGGCGTGTCAGGGCCGTTGAGGATGTTGCCAGGCTGGATCGCCAGCACGACGCCTCCGACACGATAGTTGAGGATCAAATCGGCCACGTCGCTGTTGGACGTGACATCGGTGCCTTTGAAGCTGACGACAAACAGCTGGCCGACCTTGGCTTCGGGCGACATCTGCGCGATCAGGCGGGCGACGAATTCGTCTTCGCCGCCGGCTTGCGCCAGAGCACTGCCTGCCGTACTCAGCAACAGCGCGAGGATTGTTAGGAGATTTAACCCGCGAAACACAACCCGCATCATCGATGTGCCCTCGCGGGCAAGTATAGCCCGGTCAGGTGAATGCGTCAATCAAATGTGAGGCGTAACAAACTACGCGAGGGTTGAACGTGAGAAGTGTCAGTCGAAGCTAAACCCCTTGCAAGGAGGCAGCCCGTCACAACATTTCAAGCACGCCATCGTTTCCGATGGGATAGCGCCGTAGGCAGTTCGCACATGTGAAAGTTTCAGCGATTTGATCGAGGCGGCTGCGGCACCTGGGGCAGCGCAGTGCTTCGATCGGATCCGCGAGTCGATCGGGCGCGTCAGATGACGCGTCAGTGCCGGGTTTGAGCGACCAGGCCAGATCGTAATCGTACTGCCAGATCTGCACTGTCACATCGGTCTGACCCAGCGATTTGAGCAGTGCCTCGCAGCGCGTTTTGCTCATGGTTTTGCCGGGCAGCCAGTGCGCGCCGCGGCCCACTCGATTGGTGACCAGCAGCATGCCGCCCGGCTTCAGTACGCGGATGCATTCGATCAGCGCCGCGCGGGTGTCCGGCATAAACTCCAAGGCTTCGAGGCACGTCACCGCATCGAAGGTGTTGTCGGCAAACGGCAGCGGCACGGCGTGATACCACACCCAGGTGATTCGATCGCGATGCGCGGCCACATACTGCGTCGCTGCGTGCAGCATTCGACGCGCATTATCCAGTGCGATCACGCGGCCATGAAAATCTGGCTGCGAGAACAAGGCCAGCGGCAAACGTGAGGTGCCCGTTGCCACATCCAACACGAGCGGCTGCAAACTGCCAATGAGTGAAGCGGACAGCGGAATGCCCAGGAAGTGCGCATCGTCCTCGGCCATATACTGCTTGATGTGGTTGTAACGGCG
>JADGQE010000247.1 GCA_017882055.1 Thermoflexales bacterium | reverse complement strand
CGCACGAATCGCACGCCGGCCGATGTGATGCGCGATGCGACCTGGGGCGCGTTCGAAGGCGGCTGGCGCGATCGAGTGGGGGCTGATGCCGATCACTTGAAGACGCCCGACGACATCGATGCTTGCGCCGCAGTCGGTTTTAGCTTCTACACGATCGATCCCGGTGCGCACGTCGACAGCGAAGCCGATACGGCTGCGCCCGACGTCATCAAAACCAGGGTCGCGGCGCTGCGCTGGAACGATCTGGAAAGCTCAAGCGCTGATCTGCAAACACGTTATGCCGGTCAGGTGTTCGAGATTGAAGATCACCGCATCACGCTGAACGAAGAAGCATTGTGGCGTGCGGCTGCTAAGTACGGCAACGCTATCGCACATGTAACCCAGATGTACCGGCATCTCGTTTCAAAAAGCATTCCATTCGAGTTGGAAGTATCCGTCGATGAGACCGAGACGCCGACGACCCATGCCGAGCATGTCTTTATCGCCAGCGAACTCAAGCGCCTCGGCATACACTGGGTAAGCCTCGCGCCGCGTTACGTGGGTCGCTTCGAAAAGGGTGTAGACTATATAGGCGATCTCAATGAACTGGCAGCCGATCTGGCCGGACACGCGGCCATCGCACGCGCACTGGGGCCATATAAACTCAGCCTGCATTCCGGCTCGGATAAATTCAGCGTCTATCCGCTGATTGTGGCTGCGACGCAAGGCGTAGTGCATCTCAAAACAGCGGGCACGAGTTATCTCGAAGCACTGCGCGCTATTGCGCAGGTCAAGCCTGCGTTGTTCCGCGATCTGCTGACTCTGGCAATCGAGCGTTACGCGATCGATCACGTGTCCTATCACGTCTCGGCCGATGTCGCGCGCGTGGCGCAGCCGCAGACGTTGAGCGATGCGGACTTGCCGGCCGTGCTCGATCAATTCGATACGCGCGAAGCACTGCACGTCACCTTCGGTTCGGCGCTGGCGCAGTACGGCGATGACATTCGAGCTACACTGCAGGCACACGAAGCCGATCATTATGCGGCACTCGAAGCGCATTTCGTGAAGCACCTGCGTCCCTTTGCACGACTGATTTAATCTCAGTAACTGCTCAGCCGTAGTCGAGGCATCCCTACACTTGCACCCACTGCGTGGTTGCAGTGCGGCGCCTGGCGGGCCACCAACGCATTGCGTTGGGTATGGCCTGTGCCTCGACTGAACTGGCATGGGGATGCCAGTTCTACGAGCAATTCATCATGCGCTACGAACGCGCTGGCTGAGAAGTTACTAATCTCAAATATTCATCCAAGGAATAGTCATGAATCTTCAAGAACTCACGATGATGTACAATTTCAAAGGCCGCACGGTAGTCATCACGGGCGGAGCGGGCGTGCTTGGCGGCGAGATGGCCTATGCGCTGGCCGGCTGCGGCGCGAACGTCGTCATCCTCGATCGAGATACGGTGTTAGGTGAAAAACTCATTCGCCGCTTCGAGCCGACTGCGACGGGCCGCGCCATCGTCGTGTATGGCGATGTACTCAAACGCGAGACGCTGGACCAGGCTCGCGACGTGATCGTTAAAAAGTTCGGGCAGGTCGACGCGCTGATCAATGCGGCGGGTGGCAACAAACCGGCGGCGACCACTTCAGCCGATCTTTCTTTCTTCGACCTGCCCGAAGAGGCCCTGCGCTTCGTGTTCGATCTCAACCTACTCGGCACGATTCTGCCCAGCCAGATCTTTGGCGCGCTGATGGCTCAGCGCGGCGACGGCACGATCCTCAACATCTCGTCGATGAACGCGTTCCGGCCTTTGACTCGCATCCCGGCCTATTCGGCGGCGAAGGCGGGTGTGAGCAACTTTACGCAGTGGCTGGCCGTGCACATGGCACAGACTTACTCGCCCCGCATTCGCGTCAACGCCATTGCGCCCGGCTTCTTTCTGACCGAGCAGAACCGCTTCCTGTTGACGGACGAGCAGACAGGCGCGCTCACGCCGCGCGGCGAAGCCATCATTGCGCACACGCCCATGCAGCGCTTTGGCAATTCCGAAGATCTGCTCGGCGCAGTGTTGTGGCTGTTGTCGCCCATGTCGGCTTTTGTCAGCGGCGTGATCATTCCCATCGACGGCGGCTTTTCGGCCTTCGCCGGTGTATAGCGAGTAGTCAGTAATCAGTAAATAGTAATTACTATTTAGAGGCGAATATGCTGACCGAATTTGAAATCGAAACCATCGTAGCAAACGGCTTGAACAGCCTGCCCTTAACGGACAAGCGCGTGCTGGTGCTCATTCCCGATCACACGCGCACGATGCCGCTGCCGCTGTTCTTCCGCCTGATCACGAAACATCTGCTGCCGCGCGTCCGCGCTATCGATTTCCTCGTGGCGCTTGGCACGCACCCACCGATGAGCGACGAGGCGTTGCTGCGGCTGGTCGGTTTAACCGTCGAAGAAAAAGCCGCACAGTACCCGGACGTTCGATTAATCAATCACGCGTGGAAAGATCCGGACGCGCTTGTCAGTATCGGCACAATTCCGGCGAACGAGATTGCAGACATCAGCCACGGTTTGTTGATCCAGGATGTGCCGGTGCGCCTCAACCAGCTCATCCTCGACTACGACGAGCTACTGGTCTGCGGCCCGGTCTTTCCGCATGAAGTTGCCGGCTTCAGCGGCGGCAACAAATATTTCTTTCCCGGCATCGCCGGCCCGGACATCATCGATTTCACGCATTGGCTCGGCGCGTTGATCACGTCATACGACATCATCGGTACCATCGACACACCGGTCCGCCGCGTGATCGATCGGGCTGCGGCGTTCATTCCACGCTCACGTCATGCGTTGTGCAGTGTCATCACGCACGAGGGTGTTGAGGGGGTGTTCTTCGGCCTGCCCGAAGAAGCGTGGCGCGCAGCGGCTACTTTATCCGCGCAAGTCCATGTCCGCTACGTCGAGAAACCATATCGGCAGATACTTTCAGTCATGCCTGCCATGTATGATGAGATCTGGGTCGGCGCCAAAGGCATGTACAAGATGGAGCCGGTCGTGGCGGATGGCGGTGAGCTCATCATCTACGCGCCGCACATCAAAGAGATCAGTGTGGTGCACGGCGCAATCATCAGGCAAGTTGGCTATCACGTCCGCGATTACTTCGTTAAACAGTGGGATCAGTTCAAACACCTGCCCTGGGGCGTGTTGGCACATTCGACGCACTTGCGCGGCATCGGCACCTACGATGCGGAACACGCCATCGAGCACCCGCGCGTTCAAGTGACTCTCGCCACCGGCATCTCACGCGAAGTGTGTGAACAGGTGAATCTCGGTTACCGCGATCCAGCGACGATCGATCCAGGGGAATGGATGAAACGTGATGATCCCGATCTGCTCGTCGTGCCGCGCGCCGGTGAATACTTGTATCGGCTGCGAAAGGCAGCAGCCTGATTCCGATCATCGAAAAATATCCTGGAAATGAGAAAGCCAAATTCGAAGCAGTGAAGAGGAGAATCATGGAAAAAGCAAACTTTGGTTTTATGGGGCTGGGCGTCATGGGCCACATGCTGGCCCTCAACATGGAACGGCATGGCTTTCGCGTGGCCGGCTATGACCTGGACCTTGAAAAAGTGAAAGCCTTTGGCACACAGTATCCCGGCAAGAATCTCATCGCCTGCGCCACGCCGGAAGAGTTTCTAAACGGGCTGGAACGGCCGCGGCGCATCATGATGATGATTCCGGCGGGCAAGCCGGTGGATGCCGCCATCGCCAGCATCAAGCCGGTGCTGGAACGCGGCGATCTGCTGATCGACGGCGGCAACACCTTCTTCACAGACACCGAACGCCGATCGGCCGAGCTGGAAGCGCAGGGCATCATCTACATCGGCACGGGCGTCAGCGGCGGTGAATATGGCGCGCTGTGGGGGCCGGCCATCATGCCCGGCGGACAGCCGGAAGCGTGGCAACTGGTGAAACCCATTTTCGAAGCGATTGCAGCCAAAGTGAATGACGAACCCTGCGTGGCCTACATGGGTCCGCGCGGCGCAGGCCACTACGTCAAGATGGTGCATAACGGCATCGAGTATGGTGACATGCAGTTGATCGCCGAAGCGTACGATCTGTTGCATCGTGGTCTGGGGTTATCCAACGCCCGATTGCATGAAGTCTTCGTCGAATGGAATCGCGGCGAGCTGGAGTCCTACTTGATCGAGATTACGGCCGACATCTTCACCAAAACCGACGAGGAAACCGGCCAAGCGATAGTCGATTTGATCCTGGACGAGGCCCAGCAAAAAGGCACCGGCAAGTGGGCTTCGCAGAATGCCCTGGATCTGGGCGCGCCCATCCCTACCATCAATGCGGCTGTCGAATCTCGCATCGTCTCTGCATACAAAGACGAGCGCCTGGCTGCTTCGCAGATTTTGACCGGTCCTGAGGCAAAGATTTCGGCTGAGCCGCAGATAGTCATAAACTGGGTTCGCGACGCACTCTATGCCGCCAAGATTTGCTCCTACGCCCAGGGCTTCGCCTTGATGCGCCTGGCCAGCCATGAGTTCAGTTACAACCTGAACTACGGCGAGATCGCCCGCATCTGGCGCGGCGGCTGCATCATTCGCGCGCGTTTCCTCAACGACATTCGTGGCGCTTTTGCGCGCAATCCTGAACTGCCTAACCTGCTGGTCGATCCAGAATTCGCACAGGCAATGAAGGTGCATCAGGCAGCGCTGCGCAAAGTCGTTGCCCTGGCCGCTGAGAGCGGCATTCCTGCCCTTGCTTTTAGCTCAGCCCTGGCTTACTACGATGCCTATCGCAGCGCTCGTCTGCCTGCGAACCTGACGCAAGCCCAGCGCGATTACTTTGGCGCGCACACTTATCAGCGTATCGATAAGCCGCGTGGCAAGTACTTCCATACGAACTGGGAAGAGGGCAAAACATAGCTAATTCAATTTTTCCACGCAGAACACGAACTACTCTTTAGAAAATTTTCGTGTTCTGCGTGGACGAGAGAACTCATAAGGAGAATCAACATGAAGTATGGTCTGAATATCCGGTCTGAGGGTGCACTGGACTTTTTATCTCTTGGAGCATTGGTGCATCGTCTCGATCCCGGCATCGTCCCTTTCCGCAAAGCAACGGAGTGCCAGATTCATGTCAGTGGTGGCGAGTTCAACTGCGCCGCCAATCTGGCTGACTGCTTCGGCCTGCAAACGGGCATCGTGACGGCGATGGTCGATTATCCCATCGGCGATCTGATCGCCGAACGAGTGAGGGCCATGGGCGTCAAGCCTTTTTACAAGCGCTTCAAGCACAACGGCGTGAACGGTCCCAATATGGCGACGGTTTACAGCGACCGCGGACAGGGCGTGCGCGCGCCGGTCGTGTTTTACAACCGATCGAACGAGGCCGCAGCGCAACTCAAGCCCGGCGACTTTGATTGGAACGCGATCTTTTCCAGCGGCGTGCGCTGGTTCCACAGCGGAGGCATTTTTGCGGCGTTGTCAGAAACGACCGGTGAAGTAATCATCGAAGGCATGCGGGTAGCCAAGGCAGCCGGCGCAGTGACCTCCTTCGATCTAAACTATCGCGCCAAGCTGTGGAACATCTGGGGCGGCCACGAACGCGCACAATCGGTCATCAACCGCATCGTTGAGAATGTCGATGTCCTCGTCGGAAATGAAGAGGATCTACAAATGGGCCTGGGCATTTCAGGGCCAGAGGTCGCTGCCAAATCCAGGCTCGATCCGAGCACATTCTTTGGGATGATCGATCGGGTCGTGAAAAAGCACCCGCAGGTCAAGATCGTCGCCACGACTCTGCGGGAAGTACACTCGACCAATCGGCATAATTGGGGCGCTGTGGCCTGGATCGATGGCAAAACATACGTTTCACCGACTTGCGAGCTGGACATTCACGATCGCGTCGGCGGCGGGGACGGGTTTGCCTCCGGCTTCTTTTACGGGCTTCTCTCAGGCGAAGAGCCGGAGGAAGCAGTCAAGCTGGGCTGGGCGCACGGCGCGCTTCTAACTACCTTCCCGGGCGATACGACCATGGCGACCGTGGACCAGGTGCGATCTTTTGCAAAAGGCGGTTCGGCGCGCATCCAGCGATAAAGTCCTAACCCGGACAAGCCGGAACCAAAACAACCACGGATGGCACGGATAACACGGATTTCAAAACTTATCATCAGTGACATCCGTGTCATCCGTGGTTCAATTCCTTGCTAGAAAAACAAGGATTTCATTGGTAAGCGCCTATACGATCGACCAAAGCGCAGAGATTGAACCAAAATCTCCCTGCAATGAAACTGGCTCGCATTACACGTGAGGCAAAGACTCTACCTTCTCAGCGTGCCAGCCAACCGCC
>JADGQE010000246.1 GCA_017882055.1 Thermoflexales bacterium | reverse complement strand
TCGGGCAAGGTCATCGGCGATCATGTTGCGTTGGGCGGGCTTGAGGTGAAGCCATGATTTATCGTCGCTTCCGCCTTCCGCCTTCACACCGCACTGCAACCACGCAATGGGTGCAAGTGTCCTTCATCCTTTTCTATTTCGCCATTGCCATCGTCGCTCTCAACTCCCTGATCACTCACTTCACGACGGCCATGCCGGGGGTGCTGTCGATTCAACCCTCGAATCAGATTCAGCCCTCTGAGTTCGACATTTTCTACTGGAATCTATGGTGGGTGCGGCATGCCGTGTTCGATCTGCACGTCAGCCCACTGGTTACCAACTACGTGATCTATCCGTTCGTCTCGCCATTGGCCGGGCATACGCTGGCGTTGTTTTGGGGCTTGATCAGTGCGCCCTTTCAAGTCGTCTTCGGAATGATCCCCACATTCAACGGCATCGTCGTTGTTTCATTTGTCGCCGCGGCCACATTGATGTATATCTTTGTCCGGCGGCACGTTGCGCATCAAAGTGCTGCATTTCTGGCCGGCTTGATCTTCGCGTTTACACCGGCGATGATTCACCGCGCGTCGGTCGGTCACCTCGACAAGATTTCGATCTTTTGGCTGCCGCTAAGTTTATTGCTGTGGGACAAAGTGCTTCAGTCGCGGCGATGGACCTGGGCAGTGACGCTGGGTGTGTGTATATGGCTGTCATGGCTCACTGATTTTCAGCAAACGATGTGGGTGATGTTGCTGCTAGTGCCGTACGTTTTCTATACGACGTTGATCGAACCACGAGGGCATCAGGATACCAAGCCCGTGAAAAAACTGGATACCTTTGTGTCGCCTGCCCTGCGTCTGTTGGCAGGGTTGTGGTTGATTGTTCTCGTACTGATCGCCTTCATCATTCCGTCACTGTTCGCGCCGCTGCCGCAGTTGCTTGAGGCCAATCGACTCAATTATCCTCCGGCCCAAATGGAGGATACCGCTTACTTCGCTTTTCCTTTGCAGAATTTCCTCGCGCCCGGCGACAACGGCGACTTTTCCATCGGCGTTTTGCTGCCGGTTCTCACGCTGATTTCAATTCCTTTCATTCGACGCGATGGCAAACGTTGGCTGTGGTTTATCATTGCGGCGGGTTGTTTCTTGCTCGCGCTTGGTCCGTACATCGACCTTGGCTCGATACGCATACCGCTGCCTTACGCGCTGGTGCATCAGCTGTTGGGCAATCAATATCGCACGCCGATGCGCTTTGCGACGCCGGGAGTCTTTGCGCTGACGATGCTCGTGGCCCTCACACTCGACCGCGTTCTGATTAACATCCAGCCTTTAAGAACTAACGTCAAATTTCAGACTTTGCTTGTTGGTTTGCTGTCGTTGCTTTTCATTCTGGACTATCGGTTGCTGCAGTCGTTCCCGATCACCTTGATGCCGGATTACCAGATCTACCATACGCTTGCAGCCGAGCCGGATAATTCGGCAGTGCTCGAATTGCCGATCGGTGTGCGCACCGGCTTTGCCGTCATCGGACGTGGCGAGTATTTGCAGTACTATCAACCGATCCATCAGCGGCCTATCCCGACTGGCTATTTATCGCGTCTGCCAGGTGAAATCACTGACTATTTCTATAACGATTCGCTGTTGGGTGCGCTGACCCTGTCACACGCCTTGCCGTCTCAAGCCGAAGTCGATGCAGCATTGGGTAATCTGATCCGAGATTGGAATATCGGCTATGTGATCTTGCATCGTGATATGCTGGAGCCAGGCCGCATCAAATCTTTTGGCAACTTGCTCGATCGGCAGCCCGCGTTGGAACGCATCGGCGAAGAAGGACCGCTCGTCATCTATCGGGCGAAAACACCATGAGTGACATCCGACAAGATTTACCGCCGAGTTCGCAGAGAAAGATCTTAGAGAACTCCGCGCTCTCTGCGGTTAAATCCAAATGGGAATTGCCTGTAGTCGTCGGCATATTGCTCATCGCCTTTGCGCTGCGGGTGCTGGCGTTGAATGCTGTGCCACCCGGCTTGCATCACGACGAAGTGATCATCGGGCAGGTGGCCAAAGACATTCTGCACGGTCACCTGGCGATCTACTTCACAGCCGGCTACGGACACGAACCGCTCTATCACTACATCGTATCGGGGATGTTCGCCGCGCTGGGCGCGAATGCTTTTGTGCTAAGACTGACCTCGGCCTTTGTCGCGATGCTCGGTTTGGCCGTTGCCTATCGTTTTGTGCGCAGGATTTTTTCGCCGACAATCGCGCTGGGCACGCTCGCGTGGATGGCCGTATCGCTGTGGCCTACTTTCTTTGCGCGGGTCGGGCTGCGCGGCATCACCCTGCCGCTGCTCTCGATGCTGACGGCGTACTTTCTGTGGCGCGCATTCGAAAAGAAGCAAGAAGCAAGAGGCGGGGACTTTGCTTTAGCCGGTGCTTTGCTTGGCTTGACGGCGTACACGTATCAGGGCAGCCGCGTCTTTCCTATCATCTTTGGCATGTTTTTCCTCTATCTTTGGATCGCACATTCTTCACTTGTCGCTCGTCATCCCTCATCCCTGCCCATGTCTCCGGCTCCACCGGAGCCGGAGTGGGCCGCCAGGCGCATCCCTCATCCCTCATCCTTTCGTAACTTCCTTGCGTTTTTTATGGCTGCCGCTATCATCGCCGCGCCGTTAGTCATCTATCTGACTGTGATCAATCCATCAGCGGAACGGCGCGTAAGCGACTTAAGCGGTCCGCTGAATCAGCTGGCTGCCGGCGATCCGTCCGAAGTGATTCATTCCACGCTTAACACGCTCGGCATGTTTACTATCAGCGGTGATGCCGTGCCGATTTACAACGTCAGCGGACGACCCGTTTTTCCTGAGCCAATCGGTGCGGCACTGTTCTATATCGGATTCTTGATTTGCCTGTGGCGTTGGAAGCGACCGGCCTATGCGTTGATGTTGATCTGGTTCTTTATCAGCCTCGTCCCGGCGATGGTCACACCATTCTCACCCAACTTCGTGCGCACGATCGGCGTGTGGCCGGTGCCATTTGTGTTCTGCGGACTTGCAATGGTGGAGGTGGGGCGACTGGTGAATTGGTCGATTGGTCGATTAGTTAATCAGCATTCAGCATTTAGTATTCAGCAATTGATAACCGGCCTTTTTATTCTTGTGCTCACATTCAATACCGCACTCACGATCCATGACTACTTCATCGATTGGCCGCGTAGCGATTACGTGCGTTTCTGGCAGCAGGCCACGTGGACGCAAGCTGTGCGGACGCTCAACGCCGATCCATCCAGTTCGCCAGTGGCAGCCTCGGGTCTAAGCATCAACGATTTTGATCCGCAGACGTTTGATTTGCTGGGCCTGCGATCGGATCTGAAAGTGAAATGGTTCGATTGCCGTAATGCGATTCTATATCCGAATGGTGGCGTAACGACACGCTACCTCTCGCCCGATTTCTTTCCATGCGACGCCGATCTGTGGTCGCGCTTTTTGTCAGTCGCAACTCTGATTGCGCAGCCACGTTGGCCGGATACCGGCAATGTGATCTTTACGCTGCATCAGTTCGATGCACGGGCAACGCTCGAAACGATCCTGTCTCGCTTGAAGTCGCAATCGGTTTTCATTGGAACTGAGAATTTTGATAAGACGAATCCTTCGGGCGGACTTGAGCCAGTATCCACGCCAATCGATTTGAGTGGTCTGCGCTTGCTGGGCAGCGAAGGCCAATTGGCTGCGCCGAAGCCGGGCGAGACGCTCGAATTTGAAACCTACTGGCAGATCACTGCGCCGATCGCGCCGCCGCTGAAATTATTTGTTCATGTCACCGCTTCAGATGGTACGATGATCGCGCAGTGGGATGGCTTGGATGTGGGTATCGCTTCACTCGAAGCAGGCGACGTGTTCGTGCAGCGGCATCTCATTACACTGCCGACAGATATGCCAATCGGCCCATATCGCATTTCGCTGGGTGTATATCACTCCGACACCGGTCAACGCCTGACGGCTAACGTCGGCAACCGGTCGATAGACTCAATCGTGCTGGGGACCATGTATAGGGTAAAATAACGGGCCGCAGATTTTTAATCCATCTGTGTTATCCGCAGTTTTGTGGAAAGACGAATTTTGAAGCATAAGATTTCTCGCCGTGAATGGACCGCCGTCATCGCTTTGCTGCTGCTGGCTTTTGCGCTGCGCACGATCGATCTGACACATGTGCCGCCCGGCTTGCACAACGACGAAGTCGCTGACGCTGAGATTACGGAGACTGTAGTCGGCGGACGAATAGCGATCTTCTTTCCGGAAAACATCGGCAACGAAGGGTTGTACTATTACTTTGCCGCGCCATTCATGCGCTTTGTCGGCAATAGTATTTTTGCCCTGCGTTTGCCGCCGGCCTTCTTGAGCTTGATCAGCGCCTGCCTCATCTGGGCTTTGGCGCGCAGATTGTTTGGCCCAATCGCGGCCTTGACGGCACTGGCCGGATTTACGATCACGTTTTGGCCGGTGGCTTTTGGTCGAATTTTGTTGCACGTTGTAATGGAAGTTCCACTCGCCGCGTTATCGGCCTATGCCTTTTGGCGTGCGCGTGAAGCCAGGGGGCGACGTGCATTAGGGTTATTCGCACTGAGCGGGCTGTGTGTTGGTCTGGCGATCGACGCTTATACGGCCGCTCGAATCCTCCCCTTTATCTTTGTCGTGTTTGGCGTGTATGTGTTGATCGCGCGCCGATCCGAGTGGCAACGCTGGTGGCGCGGCATCGCGATCGGACTGGTGGCCGCTTTCCTGGCTGCGCTGCCGTTGTTCGTCGTCCTCGCGCAAAATCCCGCCGAGGATCAGCTGGGCTTCTTCGATATCGATCGCCCGTTCACGGAATTGAAAAAGGGCAACCTTCAACCGGTGATCAAGACATCATTGAATACGCTGGGGATGTTTGCCTTCGTCGGCGATCCGCTGCCCTATTACGATGTGCCCAATCGACCGGTGTTCGAACCGATCGGCGCGGCGTTGTTGTTGGCGGGCCTGTTGATTGCATTGTGGCGCTGGCGCAAGCCCGAATACGCTTTCGTTTTCATCTGGTTTTTTGTTTCGCTCGTGCCCGGCATGTTGAGTCAGCCTGCGCCGAATTACACGCGCACGATCGGTGTGCAGGTGGTTGCGTTTACGTTGCCCGGTCTGGCCATAACCGAACTCCTCCGCCGCTCTCGAAGCAAAATCGTTTATGCTGGCCTGGCGCTGTTGTTTGCGGGCAATCTCGTGTGGACGGCGCACGATTACTTTGTCGTCTGGCCGTCGATCGGTACCGTGCGCTTCTGGCATCAAGCGGGCTTGAAGGCCGTGGCCGATCGATTGCAAAACGATCCCGATACCTCGCCGGTGGTAGTCTGTGTGCCCGATCATCTGATCGACGAGAATCAGGCATGGTGGTATCCGGCTCGCGAGCACATGCACGTGTTGCTGCGTCGGCCCGACATTTCACTGCGCTACAACAACTGTGTCGATTCGATGGTTTTCATCAATGGCCCGGCCCGCTACGCTTTTCCTGATGCGGCGAATATGGATGCGCTGCAGGCGTTTGCGCCGAATGTTGCGCTGCAAGCGGCTGGACTTGATTACGAGGTGCTGCCCGATCGATTGGGCGTGATCGTTCGGGCTGATGCGAATGGGGCAGACCGCCTCTCGCGTTGGCTCAATCGGCGCATTGGCGAGGCAGAGGCTTTTTTCTCTACCGTTACTTATGCGCCGGAGGCGGGCGGCCAGATCGCGCAATGGCCGATCGACTTTGCGAACAAAGCGGAGTTCCTTGGTTACACGTTGTCAACTGCGTCGCCGAAACGAGGCAGCGCATTCGATCTGGTTACTTACTGGCGCGTGAAAGATACTCTGCCATCGCGACTGTCGCAGTTCACCCACGTGCTGAACGCGAACGGCGACATCGTCACGCAGGTCGATCGCTTGATGTTGACTTCGGCTAGTTTGCAGCCGGGCGATATCTTTGCTCAGGTGCATCATGTCGAACTGCCGGGGAATGTGAAAGCGGGGAAGTATGCGTTGTCGATTGGCCTCTATACGCAGGCCGACAATACGCGGCTGCCGATCATTCAAGACGGACAACCGCGCGGTGATCGCTTGTTTTTGAAACCAATCGAGATTACGAAATAGAGATACCTGGTTTCGTCGAGAAAGCAGGTATCAGGATCATTCGTGGATAAACATACTTGCCAGCACGCTGACGATACTGATCACGATCGAGCCGACCAGCGCCGCGCCAAACCCGTCCACATGAAATGGAATGCCGATCGCCTGCGCCAGGCCGGCGGTAATGAGTAATAGCAGTGCATTGATGATGAAGATGAA
>JADGQE010000245.1 GCA_017882055.1 Thermoflexales bacterium | reverse complement strand
GGCAGGCCTGTCGCTGAAGACGTATGCCGATGCGCTGAAGGGTGGCCAAAGTGGTCCGGCGATTGTGCCTGGCGATTCCGATAAGAGCCTGCTCGTGCAAGTCCAATCGAAGGGCGGGCATCCCGGTCAATTGAGCACGGATGAATTGGCGCGCATCGTCGCCTGGATCAAAGCCGGTGCGCCGGAGACCAGTGGCACATCGGTTACACCCACGCCGAGCGCCTCATCGTCGTCGTCGATGGCGTGGACGGGCGGCATCGATCAGATCATCGCTGCGAAGTGCAGTGCGTGCCATATCCAGTCGCAGACGGCGGGTCTGTCGCTGAAGACGTATGCGGATGCGTTGAAGGGTGGCAACGGTGGCCCGGCGATTGTACCCGGCAATGTGGATAAGAGTCGGTTGATTCAGATTCAGTCGAAGGGTGGGCATCCCGGTCAGTTGAGTGCGGATGAATTAGCGACCATCACCGCGTGGATCAAAGCCGGTGCGCCGGAGACCAGCGGCACATCGGTGGCCCCCACCCCGAGCTTCTCGTCATCGGCTCCCTGGACAGACGGCTTCGATCAGATCTTTGCCGCGAAATGTGGCGCGTGCCACATTCAGTCGCAGGCCGGGAATCTCTCACTGAAGACCTATGGCGATGCGTTGAAAGGCGGTCAAAGTGGTCCGGCCATTGTGCCTGGTGATCCGGCTAGCAGCCTGTTGATTCAAATCCAATCGAGAGGCGGGCATCCCGGTCAATTGAGCCTGGATGAATTGGGGCGGCTGGTGGTGTGGATCAGAGCGGCTACGTTCCCGCCGAGTGAGACCCCATCGGCCACACCTACGCCAAGTGCTTCATCGTTGTCGATGGTGTGGATAGGCGGCATCGATCAGATCATCGCTGCGAAGTGCAGTGCGTGCCACATTCAGTCGCAGACGGCGGGCCTGTCGCTGAAGACGTATGCCGATGCGCTGAAGGGTGGCCAAAGTGGTCCGGCCATTGTGCCGGGCGATTCCGATAAGAGCTTACTCGTTCAAGTCCAATCGCAGGGTGGGCATCCCGGTCAGTTGAGTGCGGATGAACTGGCTCAGATCATCGCGTGGATCAAGGCGGGTGCGCCAGAGAAGTAGTGGCCTTGTGCGAGTTGGAAGGATCTGTTTTTGAGGAGCAGTTTGGCCAGGAATCATCTCATACAAAATGACCCCGACTCATCGAGCAACGGCGAGCTGGGACCGTCGGTTCGCCGACAAGCAGGTTAGTGTGAGTCAGGAGGAGGCAGGATGGGTGTAAGACAACGGGTTCGTTCGTTTTTCTCTCCGCCACGGGGCGCCAGGTTGTGGCGTCGAGTATTGCCGTGGGGCACGTTGCTCGCCGCATTTGTGGTGATATTCATGTCCGGCTCGGCGGCCTGGGAATATACTAACTCACCGCAGTTTTGTGGCACCACTTGCCATACGATGCCGCCTGAATATTCGGCCTATCAGGTTTCGCCTCACGCTCGCATCTTGTGTGTCGAGTGTCACATTGGGCGCGACTTCATGGGCGGCGGTTTTGTCCTCCGCAAAGCGGGCGACCTCAAGCACGTCTTTGCCACGGTCTTCTCCACTTACAAGTTCCCGATTTATGCCGACGAAATGCGTCCGGCGCGCGAAACATGTGAACGCTGCCACTCGCCGGAGAAATTTGCCAATGACAGTTTCCGCGAGATCAAGCGTTACGCCAGCGATGTCAATAACACGCCGACCAGTATTTACCTCAGCCTGAAAACCGGGGGCGGCACCAAGCGGCAGGGCCTTGGTCTTGGCATCCACTGGCATATCGAGAGCAAGGTTTATTATCTGCCGTTGGATCCTCCGTTGGATCAGAGCATCCCCTTTGTGCGCGTGGTCGACGACACTGGCAAGACGACCGATTACGTCGATGTCGGCTCGAATATCGATCCGGCCAAGATCGATCCATCGAAACTTCAAGAGATGGATTGCATGACGTGCCACAACCGTATCACGCATCTGATCCCGTCGCCCGACGATGGCATGGATCAGCTGCTGGCACGCGGCATCATCGCCACGACGATCCCGGAGATCCGCTTGCGGGGCGGAACGGCGTTGAAGACACACTACGACACGACTCAACAGGCGATGGATGGCATCGCTGCCTTGAAGGGCTTCTATCAACAAACCTACCCGGATTTCTATGCGGCGCATAGCGATCAAGTCACAGCCGCTATTGCTGCCATTCAAGATACCTACAAGACTACGTTCTTCCCGGAACAGCAAGAAGATTGGGCCACGCATCCCAACAACGTCGGTCACAAACTTACGGCCGGCTGTTTCCGCTGCCATGATGGCAAGCACATGGATGCTCAGCAACAGCCGATTCGTTTGGAGTGCAACCTGTGTCACTCCATTCCGGTGGTCGTTGGACCTGATCAATTTGTCGCCAAAATCGAAATCAGCCGCGGGCCGGAGCCTCAATCTCATCTGAATGCCAATTGGCTGGGTCAGCACCGCTTCGCCTTCGACTCCAGCTGCGCCGCCTGCCACACCACCAGCAATCCCGGCGGCCACGACAATACTTCGTTCTGCTCCAACAGTGCTTGCCATGGCAATACGTGGGAATATGCGGGCCTGAATGCCCCCGGCCTGCCCAATATTCTGAAGTCGCAATTGCCCACGCCGGTTCCAACACTAGCACCGGTTAGCGGCGGCGCGTTGACCTACAATGATACGATCGGCCCCTTGTTCCAGGCGCGCTGCAGCGGTTGCCACGGTGACACCGCAATTCAGGGTCTGAAACTGACGACGTATCAAACGGCGATGGCAGGTGGCAAAGACGGGCCGGTCATCGTCGCCGGCGATCCGGCCAATAGTTTGTTGATCAAGAAGCAGAGCGGCGCTCAACCGCACTTCGCTCAACTCACACCGGATGAGTTGAAGCTGGTGACGGATTGGATCAAGGCCGGTGCGCCGGAGAAGTGAGTGAATCGTGGACGGTATTGCTGTCTGATCGGCATGTAAGTCATTGCCATCAATGTCTCAATTCAAAATGGCTCTGCGACGATTCGGGAGCCTCAGGATATGGAGGAGATCGATGGACGAAGAAAAGCAAGTCAGCCGACGCGGCTTCTTAAGCCGCACCATTTGGGCAATTGGGGGGCTGATCACCGCCGGGTTCGGGATTCCGGCCATTGCCTACATTATTGGTCCGGCGTTACAGCGAGATGCAGCTCAAAACCTGATCCGCCTGGGAGCCGCCTCAAAAGTCGAACTCGGAATTCCTACGCTGTTCAAGGTCACGGTTCAGCGCAAGACGGGTTGGATCGTCAACGAGGAAGAACTATCCATCTACGTTCGGACCGACGACGGGCGCAACTTCACAGCCATGTCGAACGTCTGCACACACCTGGGTTGTCGTGTCCGCTGGGTGGCCGACCGCAAAGAGTTCTTCTGCCCCTGTCACAACGGCGTCTTCGACAAGGATGGAAATGTGATCTCCGGTCCCCCGCCGCGACCGCTCAACCGCTACGAGGTCAAGGTTGAAAATGGTCAGCTATCGATCGTAGGAGGCTAAGATGACACGCGTAGCGAATTGGTTAGACGAACGCCTGGCCTGGCGTCGAGTGTGGGAAGCTATCTTCTTGCGCAGGGTCCCGAAAGTCAATTGGTTCTACACTCTGGGGAGTGCCACCCTGTTCGTGGCACTCAATCAGATCGTCACGGGTATTCTGCTGACCATCTACTATGTTCCAACGCCCGACCATGCTTACGACAGCGTGCAGTACATCACGACTGAGGTCCCGGCGGGCTGGCTGATACGCGGCCTCCATCACTGGGGAGCCAGCGCGCTGATCGTGCTCGTCGTCCTGCATATGCTGCGGGTGATTCTAGGCGGAGCGTACAAATACCCCCGTGAGATTACGTGGATGACGGGCGTGGTATTGCTAATCGTCTCGCTCGGCTTCGGCTTCACCGGCTATCTCTTGCCGTGGGATCAAAAAGCCTACTGGGCCACCACGGTGGGCACACGCATCGCCGGAACCGCACCGGTCATTGGGGATTCCATGCTGCGCATTTTGCGGGGCGGTGAAGATCTCACGGCGGTAACGCTGGCTCGCTTCTTCGGTGTCCATGTTTGGATACTGCCTGTCGCGTTATTGACTCTGATCGGCATCCATTTGTATCTGGTCATCCGAATTGGCATCAGTGCCGTTCCGAAGCGTAAGGAGTAGCCAATGAAAGAGAGCGAGAAGGAAGCCTATCGGGAGCAGTATCACCAGGCCAAGGAGAAAGGCGTCCCCTTTTTTCCGAACATCGTGTTCAAGGACGCGGTGGTCGCCTTCCTGATATTCCTGGTGTTGATCGCATTGGCCTATTTTGTTGGAGCGCCGCTCGAAGCGCGAGCGAACCCTGGGGATGCCACCTACACCCCCCGACCGGAATGGTACTTCCTATTCCTATTCCAACTGTTGAAATACTTTCCGGGCAACCTGGAAGTCATCGGGGTCGTTATCCTACCTACGCTGCTGATATTGCTGCTGTTCGTGCTGCCCTTCGTAGATCGATCGTCGCGCCGGCACTTCTTGAACAGGCCGGTGATCACGGGCGTAACCTCTCTGGCATTGGCGGCCATCATATTCTTAAGCATCCAATCCGTCCGAGAAGCGCCGCCGCCGGCCCAGGTCGCTCAGGGAGATCCGACTGCCGCCCTGTATGCTCAGAACTGTGCAGCCTGTCATGGGACAGCAATTTCCGTGCCGTCCGGGACGAATCTGCACGACCTGATCGCGCATGGCAAACATGAGGGGATGCCGGCCTGGAGTGCGGACCTTACATCCGATCAGATCGATGCACTGGCCGGGTTCATTCTCTCTCCGGGTGGCAGCCAGCTCTTTACCCAATACTGTAGCAAATGCCACGAGGCGCCTGAACTGGTCGCCGGCGATCCGCTCAAACTGAGAAGTGTGCTAGAGCAGGGACCCGGTTACCCGGCCCACGTGAATACCGGGGTTCCGCAGTGGACGGACGTGCTGAGCCAGGAACAGCGCGTAGCGCTTCTGAACTTCCTGATCGCTCCAGATGGGCAACGCTTGTTCGCGGTGAATTGCTCGGGCTGCCACGGCACGACCGTAGCCTTTTCAGGACAGGAGAGTGACCTCCGCAAGATTATCAGTCAGGGAGGCCAACACCTCGAAATGCCCGCCTGGCGAGAGAAATTGGATTCGTCCCAACTGGATACACTCGCCAAATATGTCGTTGATCCGGCCGCTACGCCCGAAGGCAAAGCCCTGTTTGGGCAGAATTGCGCTGCTTGTCACGGTGAGCGTGTGCCCGCCTCGACCGATGTAGCCACGGCGCGTGAGACCATCGCCAGCGGTGGTGCACACAAGACGATGCCAGTCTGGGGCAATGTGCTGACGCCGGAGCAGTTGGATGCCCTGGTGAAATACACGCTGGATGCGGCGAAAGGTACGCCTTTAGAGGTTGGGCAAAAGCTATTCGCGCAAAACTGTGCAGCTTGCCATGGCGATTTTGGCGAGGGCGGTCCCAACCCGAGTCGTCCCGGTAGTATCATCGTTCCCATTGGCACAGGTGAATTTCTGAAAACGCGCGACGACGCTACGCTGCGATCGATCATAGCGCAAGGCCAACCGAATTTTGGCATGTCACCGTTCGCGTCAGCCAATGGCGGCCCTCTCAGCGCCGACGAGGTGGATGCCCTGGTGGCTTATATTCGATCGTGGGAGGCGAAGCCGCCTGTTGAGCTTCCACCGGACATTGCCGTCGCGCGCGTATCGCTTGACGCTTCCAATATTTTTGCTCAGCTGTGCGCCCAGTGTCACGGCCCCAATGGCGAGGGCGGAGTCGGCCCGGCGTTGGGTGATTCGCAGTTCCAGGCGAAGAACACCGATCAGGACATCTTCAATACCATCGATAAAGGACACGCGGCCACTCCCATGATTGCCTGGGGTGCGGTGCTCACGCCCGATCAGATCCAGCAATTGGTCGCCTACATTCGGCAACTGGGCAAGGCAGCACCATCCGCCACCGGCGGTGCGCTGACTTTCGTGGCCGATGTGAAGCCGATCTTTGACGCGAAGTGCAGCACGTGTCACGGCAAGCTGGGGGGATGGGATGCATCGAGCTATGATACAGTCATGAAAACGGGCGTTCATGCACCCGTGGTGAACCCTGGCGACGCCAATGGCAGTTTGCTGGCTCAAAAGATTCAGGGGACGCAGGCGCGAGGGACCAGCATGCCGCCCGCCGGCAAATTGTCCGACGCTGAAATCAAGATCATCTTGGCTTGGATCAACGTCGGCGCGCCGGAGAAGTAATGGCGTGCATTTCACTTTGCTCTTCGACTGCGTC
>JADGQE010000244.1 GCA_017882055.1 Thermoflexales bacterium | reverse complement strand
GCGGCCTACAACAACGGCGACGAAGGCTTCCGTTTGACCAACGTCAGCACGCAGGCGATTACACTGACAAACTGGATCGCTCACGACAACGGCCAGTCATTGCCGCTGACCGGCACACTCAATCCCGGCGGATCGATCTGGCTGGCTAAACGCGCGGTCACCTTCACGCAGCAATTTGGCTTCAAGCCGGACTACGAATACGAAGTCGATTCCGATCCGGCTGTGCCCAATTTGCCCGTCGTCGGTGCGATACCGGCTCTATCTGGCAACGATGCGTTGGCAATCCGCGAAGGCGCAAGCAATTGGATCGATGGTGTGGCCTGGGGCGCAGGCAAGATCACCGATACAGGCTGGCTCACCGGCTGGATCGGATCGAACGTGCAGCCGTATACAGGCACGGGTAACACTTCCGGCCAGATCCTCTATCGCAAACTCGACGAATCTACCGGCGCGATCGTCACCGATACCGACACCGCCGCCGATTGGGCCAACGATCGAACCGATCCGATCACCGGCCGCAAAGAAATATTCCCCGGCTGGGATTTGGAAAAATTCTGGCAAACCGCCAAAGTCACCGGCACGGCTACACTCACCGTCGCCATCGCGCCGGATAATGCGTTTCGCGTCATCTCCGATTTTCTAGGCGCGGCGCAGCAATCGATCAAGATGGAAATGTATTCGTTCGAAAATTTCGCGCTGGCCGATGTGGTTACACGCGCCATTCAATCGCGACATATCAGTGTGACGATCATGCTGGAAGGTGGCCCGCCCGGCGGCATCACCGACGACGAGCGTTGGATCTGCCGGCAAATCGAATTGGCCGGTGGCCA
Source organism: Thermoflexales bacterium (assembly GCA_017882055.1). Classification (GTDB taxonomy): domain Bacteria; phylum Chloroflexota; class Anaerolineae; order Fen-1058; family Fen-1058; genus JADGQE01. The sequence continues at coordinate 5,523 of JADGQE010000244.1, read as the reverse complement.
ATGCTGGTTCATGATCAGCGATAGCGCCAACCACATCTACGATCGCTATGATTACATGCACGCCAAGCTGATCGTCGTCGACGATCACGCCGTCGCGATCGGCTCGGAGAATCTCAGTCCGCGCAGTCTGACCTACGACGATCCAGCTGATGGCACCTTCGGCCAACGCGGCACGTATCTGCTAACCGATGCCGCCGGTGTTGTCTCGCGCGCACTCGAAATCTTCAATGCCGACTTCGATCCTGGCAACCATCACGATCTCCATCGTTGGGCCAGCGGCGATCCCAAATATGGCAACCCGCTAGCGCCCGGCTATCAACCTCTGACCGTGACGGTGGGGAGCGGCTACTTCATTCGTTATCCAACGCCGCTCAGAGTGACGGCCCCGCTCACTTTTGAACTCTTGACATCACCAGAAAGCAGCCTGCGTACCAGCGATTCTCTGTTGGGCTTAATCACGCAGGCCGGGCCGGGCGACTCGATCGATGGTGAACAACTCGACGAGCCGCCGCACTGGGGACCATCCAGCAGCACGGCGACCGTCGATCCTAACGTCCGCCTGCAAGCATTCATCGATGCGGCTTCGCGCGGCGCGCAGGTGCGCTTGTTGCTCGATAGTTATTTTGATGTGCCCACCATGACTGCGAGCAACGCAGCGACGCGCGTGTATATCAATTCACTGCGTGCCCTCAGTTCAACGCTGATGAGCAACCTTGAGGTGCGGCCGGGCAACCCTGCACTGGGCGGCATTCACAACAAGATGTTCTTGTTCAACCTGGGCGGGCGCAAAGTGGTTCATGCCGGCAGCCTCAACGGCACCGAAGGTTCTAACAAGGTCAATCGTGAAGTCGCTTTGCAGGTGGATTCGAGCGCGGCCTATGATTACTTGCGGACCCTGTTTGAATACGACTGGTCCTTTCAACCACGGGCTTATATGCCGCTGGTGATGGCGAACTACAATGCGCCGGCGGATCACTTGCTGATCAGCAAAGTGTTTTACCTGGGTTCGATTAGTCCGATCACGGGCAGCGAATGGGTGCAGCTGTATAACCCGACCGCGATCACGGTCTCGCTGAACGGTTTCAAGATCGGTGATCAGGCCTTACCCGGCCCGACGGGTTATACGGTCGACGGTATGTGGCTGCTTCCGGCCAATGCCCGCATTGCGCCCGGACAGCAGATCAACATTGCCACGACAGCCCAGGGCTTTTTCAATAAGTATGGTTTCCTGCCGCAGTATGCCTTCTTTGGCTCATTCGGCGGCATTGTGAATTTGACGTCGGATATTACCTACACGCCGAATATCAGCTTCTCGCTGGCCAATAGCGGTGATGAAGTGCTGCTGCTCGGCCCGGCCGATCAACTGATCGACGGCGTGGCCTGGGGCACAGGCTCACTACCGGGCAATGTAGCATGCCTCGCGATCGATCCCAATCTCTATCCACTGAACAATCCTTCGATCGCTCGTTCGCCATTGTGGCGTGACACCGACAACTGCCCGGCCGATTTTGTAATCGACGCCTCTGCCAGGCCGTAGGTGATACAATGATCAGAGACAGCTGAGCAAGGAGCAACAACCATGCGTATCATCATCACTGGCGGAAGCGGCTTAATCGGCCAAGCATTAACGCAGAGCCTCGCGGCAGACGGACATGAAGTGATCATATTGAGCCGCAACCCGGACAAAGTCGGCGGCCTGCCGCAAGGCGCACGCGCTGTAGAGTGGGATGGTCGATCGGCGCAGGGCTGGGGCCAACTGGCCGACGGTGCAGACGCCATCGTCAATCTGGCGGGCGAGAGCATCGCCGCGGGACGTTGGTCGGAAGCGCGCAAGCAATCTATTCTTCAAAGCCGCGTCGATGCGGGCCAGGCCGTGGTAGACGCAGTAAAAGCTGCGACCCGGAAGCCGCACGTGGTTGTTCAATCGTCGGCAGTGGGGTATTACGGGCCGCGCGGCAGTGAGAAAATCGCGGAAGACGCGAGCGCAGGCAACGATTTTCTGGCGAGTGTTTGCCAGGTCTGGGAAGCCTCGACGGCCACCCTTGAGTCGCCGGGCGTACGGCGCGTGATCATCCGCACCGGAGTAGTCCTCGATAAAAAGGGCGGGGCGCTGCCACAAATGATGCTGCCTTTCAAGCTATTCATCGGCGGACCGCTCGGCGGCGGCCAGCAGGGTTTTCCGTGGATTCACCTGATCGACGAAGTGGCGGCGATTCGATTCTTGATCGATCAACCGGCGGCCAATGGCGTGTTCAACTTGAGCGCGCCGAATCCGCTGAGCAATGCGCAGTTCGGCCGTGTGCTGGGCAAAGTGATGGGCCGACCGGCCTTCATGCCCACGCCGGGTTTTGCGATGAAGATGATGTTCGGTGAAATGTCGACGCTGCTGCTCGACGGCCAGTTTGAATTTCCACAGCGACTGCAACAGCTGGGTTTCACCTTCCGCTTCCCGGATGCCGAGGCGGCCTTGCGCGATGTGCTGCGCTGAATGGATTCGAGAAACTCACGGCCACCACCTCGGACGTCTGCCGTGCCTGCTCCTGAAACAGTGTATGAAGATTGCAGTCTTCACCTGCTTTGGCTGCGTGTCATTTCAAGTCTGGCGTCTTCTTCCGTTCTCTTACGGCGGCTACCAGCAGACATCGGACCGGGGGCAGTCGGCTTCGCCTGTGTCGCCAAGTCCTAAACCCACTCGCATTCCCCATCGTATTTGGCCTGTGATCAACCAAACAGAACGTGTCTATCCAGCTTCTTGACTCTTTCTTGACCTTTCCCATCTATAGTCTTGACCCCGTTTTGACCTCCTTTCAAATACAATGTCTCCAGGCTAATCAATGGAGGATGATATGGACATTGTCTATCTGGTCATCACGGTCCTGTTTTTCGCCGTGTCGTTCGGCTTTGTGCTGCTGTGCGATCGGCTCTATGGAGGAGGCAAATCATGAACTGGCTATATCTGATCGGCGGCCTGATTGCGCTGGCCCTGCTCATCTATCTGGTCGTCGCGCTATTAAAACCGGAGGCATTTGAATGACCGTCAACGGGATACTTCAAATTGTCCTTTATTTCGTCATCTTGATCGCGCTGGTCAAGCCGCTCGGCGCGTATATGGCCCGCGTATATGAAGGCCAACCGATCCGGTTGGCGCGCCTACTCGGCCCGATCGAGCGCTTGATCTATCGGCTGTCTGGCATCCAGCCTGAACAAGAGATGAACTGGAAGACCTATGCCGTGGCGATGTTGATCTTCAGCGCCTTCGGATTACTGGTGCTGTATGTCATAGAACGCGTACAGGCCGGCTTGCCGTTGAACCCGCAAAATTTCAGTTCGTTGCCGCCCGATCTGGCCTATAACACGGCCGCCAGTTTCACCACCAATACCAACTGGCAAAACTATGGCGGCGAAACGACCATGAGTTATCTCACGCAGATGATGGGGCTGACCGTGAAGAACTTTGTCTCGGCAGCGGTCGGCATGGCGATGGCGATTGCCCTTATCCGAGGCTTCGCGCGCCGCACCGCACAAACGATCGGCAATTTCTGGGTCGATACGGTGCGCGGCACGTTATATATCTTAATGCCCATCGCCCTAGTACTGGCACTGGTCCTGGTATCGCAGGGCGTCGTGCAGACACTCGACGATTACAAGACGGTGCCGCTTGTCCAAGCGACCAGTTACGACCGACCTATGCTCGACGCAGCGGGCTACCCGCTTCAAGACGCGAGTGGCAGCCCCATCATGGAAACCGTAAACGTGACGAATCAAGTCATCGCCGTCGGTCCGGCCGCTTCGCAAGTGGCGATCAAACATCTGGGCACTAACGGCGGTGGATTCTTCAATGCGAACTCCGCGCATCCGCTCGAGAGCTCTACACCGCTGACCGACTTTCTTGAGATTCTGGCCGAGACATGCATTGCAGCTGCGTTGACCTACACCTTCGGCAAGATGGTGAAGGATACACGCCAGGGCTGGGCGATTCTGACGGTGATGGTGATTGTCCTGGCCGTGGGCATTTTCGGTGCGTATGCGGCCGAAGTCAATGGCAATCCGAAGCTGACCCCGCTAGGCGTGGATCAAGTATCCACGGATCTGAACCCCGGCGGCAATATGGAAGGCAAAGAAGTCCGTTTTGGCATCGCGCGCAGCGCCATATTCGCCACGGCGACGACCGCCACCTCGACGGGCGCCGTCGATTCGATGCATGACTCCTTCATGCCGTTAGGTGGCCTGGTGCCGCTGGCCATGATGCAATTCAGTGAAACGATCCTGGGGGGCACTGGCTCAGGCTTATACGGCATGTTGATCTTCGCCATCATCGCCGTGTTCATCGCCGGACTGATGGTGGGCCGCACGCCCGAGTATCTGGGCAAGAAGATCGAAGCGTATGAGATGAAGATGGCGTCGCTCATCATTCTGATTATGCCGCTGATCGTGCTGTTCTTTACGGCGCTGGCGACCGTGACCAAGGAAGGGAACGCTGGTCCGCTCAATCCCGGGCCGCATGGTTTTAGCGAGATCCTGTACGCCTTCTCGTCGATGGGCAACAACAACGGCAGCGCTTTCGCCGGACTAACGGGCAATACACCTTTCTATAACTTCACCGGCTCGCTGGCGATGTTGATGGGCCGCTTCTGGCTGGCAATTCCAACCCTCGCCATCGCCGGCTCACTCGCCCGCAAGAAAATTGTGCCGGTCAGTGCCGGTACACTGCCCACGCACACGCCACTGTTCATCGCTTTGTTGATCGGCGTGGTGATCATTATTGGTGTGCTGGTCTTCCTGCCGGCGCTGGGACTCGGCCCAATCGTCGAACACCTCAAAATGATCGCGCCTTAAATCTAAGGTTTGCCAATTACTGAACGCTCATCACTGATTACTGATCACCCATAAGGAAAGAATCATGCCAACCCAAACCAATAAAGCCCGACCGTTATTCGATCCGCCGATCGTGCGGCGGGCCATCCTCGATTCATTCAAGAAACTGGATCCGCGCAATCAGCTCCGCAACCCTGTTATGTTCGTGGTATTGGTTGGCAGCGTGCTGACCACGGGGCTGTTCATCCAGGCCGTGCTCGGACAAGGTGAAGCGCCGGCGGGCTTCATCCTGGCGATTTCGGTGTGGCTGTGGTTCACCGTGCTGTTTGCCGACTTCGCCGAAGCGATGGCCGAAGGGCGCGGCAAGGCGCAGGCCGAATCGCTGCGCAAGTCGCGGCGCGACATCATTGCCAGGAAGCTGTCGGAGCCGAAATACGGCGCGAAGCATACCGATGTCTCCGCGGCCACGCTCCGCAAAGGCGATGTTGTGCTGGTCGAAGCGGGTGACTCCATTCCCAGCGACGGCGAAGCGATCGAGGGCGTTGCCTCGGTGGACGAAAGCGCGATCACGGGTGAAAGCGCGCCCGTGATTCGTGAGAGCGGCGGTGATCGCAGCGCCGTGACGGGCGGCACACGCGTGTTGTCCGACTGGTTGATTGTGCGCATCACATCCAATCCCGGTGAGACCTTTCTCGATCGCATGATCGC
>JADGQE010000243.1 GCA_017882055.1 Thermoflexales bacterium | reverse complement strand
TACTTGAGCGTGCAAGTGCATTGGCAGGAGCAGCACATCGAGAAACTGATCGGGGGCGGTCGGCCCGGGCCGAATCGCCGCATCCGTGTCATCCGATATCAAGTGGCTCAAGTGTCCAGTCGACGTAAACCGGCCCAGATTGAAGCTTATGAAGCGGCCGCGGGCTGGCGCGCCTATGCCACCAATGCGCCCCGCTCGCGCTTGACTCTGCAACAGGCGGTGGAGAAGTATGCCGGGCAGTGGCAACCCGAGCGCGGCTTCGGCCGCTTGAAGGGGGACTGGCTCAACGTCGCCCCGATTTTCCTGCGCACGGACGAACATATTCGCGGCTTGATGTTCATCCTGGGCCTTGTGCTGCGGGCTTTCACGCTGATCGAGTTCGTGGTGCGGCGAGAATTGCAGGCCCAGCACGACAGCTTGGCCGGTCTGTATGAGGGGACCCCGCACAAGGTCACCGATCGCCCTACGACCGAGCGGTTGCTCAAGGCGTTTGAAGGCATCACCCTGTTGCGTATTCGGATCGGACACAAGGTACGGTATCAACTCAGCGGTTTCTCCAAGTTACATCGACGTATTCTGCAATTACTGGGCTTGCCGGTCAGTCTCTACACCGGGCTGGAGAGCAGTTCCTGAAATTAATGAACCGACATCAAAAATGAGCGAATCAAGGGTTTACAGGGACACTACCAATTATTTGTTATAACTGCTAATCACGATTTATCACGGTTTATCAGCGGGCTTGCGCCCGCGCTGCTGTTTTGGAAGCCCGTGGGTGGTTTTCCAGTTGCCAACGGCCGTTCTGAGAGATTCCAGCGTGCTGTACCGACTGTCTTTCAGCACGCCGCATCGGCTAACCATGCGCCTGTGATGTGCAACCATCGGCGGGCGCGTCTTGTTCTTATGCTTTCACGGCTTTTTTGTCGGTGGTCTTCGCTTGACGCGGCACAATCGAGATGCGCACATCGGCATTCAGCGCATCGGCCACGCGCTGCAACGTCTTTAGGCTTGCGCTCCGGCCGCTCTCCACGCGCGCGATCGTCGGTTGCTGCATCCCAGCCCGCTGCGCTAACTCACGTTGTGATAGGCCGCGCTCGATGCGCAGATCGATCAGCTGCCGGATCAACGTGTCTTCCGGCTCCAGCGTCTCGTAGGCCGCGCGAAATTCCGGGTCTTGCAATTGCTCTTCCAGAAAATCACGAAACGGCGTACCTGGTGGGTATACATCATCGGCGGATACAGGCGGTGCGGTCTTAGGCTTGCTCATGATTTCAACCTTTCCAGATAATCTGCTAAACGGCGGTGGGCCGTTGCCAGATCAGCGGTCGGCGTCTTCCGCCCATGTTTGGTGAAGACGTGCAACAAAAGAAACTTGCGCCCCGGCGTACAATATCCGGTAACTGTTTGGGCGGCACGAGAGCACTCCCCACGCCTGGCGGCCCACCGGCTTCCACCGGAAGCCGGACATGGGCAAAGATGGGGACTTCGTGCATCGCATGTGTGGGTGCACCTCCTATGCCGCTTTTATTTATGCAGTCTCTGCTACACGTCAATCTACAGGCGGAGCTTATCTCCCGGGCTGGCTTCGGCATGATCCAGCGCAATATCGGCGTCGACGAATTTGGCGTAGCGTCGCACCATCTCTAGATCGGAGTGGCCGAGGAGTTCTTGCAGGGCCAGCATCTTGCCGCCGTTGCGCAGATAATCGGTGGCGAAACTGTGCCTGAAACGATGTGGGTGGACGTTCTTGACGCCGGCACGCTCGCCGATGCGGGCTAGTAGTTTACGCAACACGAAGCGGGTCATGGGCCGTGGATCGGAGTGTTCGGAGACCTGGATCAGCGGCTCGGTCTGGCGCATGTCGGGCTGCAGGCGGTCTTTGAGGTATTCCCACACGAATTTTGCGCAGCGTTTGCCAGGACGGACGGTGCGTGATTTGTCGCCTTTGCCGTGGCGGACTCTGATCTTGTGCTGAAGGATGTCGATATCGGAGATGACCAGATCGCACAGTTCACTGGCGCGCAGGCCGGTGTCATAGAGAAGCATGACGATCATTCGATCGCGGGCGGAGGTTGACCGGCCGCGTGTCACTTTTTTGCCTGGCAGGATTGATAGGTGCGAGCGGTCTCGCAGGCTTTGAGAATGGCCACAACTTCCTCGGTGGTGAGTGGATCGACCGGTATCTGATTGGGATGGGGCGATGGAATGGTGCGGACGATGTTTGAGGTGACATAGCCGTCGGCGACGGCCCAGGTCCAAAGGGCTGATAGATTGATGTGTATGTTTAAGCGTGATTTGGCGCTGAGTTTGATTTCGCCACGGGGCGCGACGCCATCGGGCTTTGAGATGTATTCGTTATCTAGCCACGCGAAGAACCCGACTACCTGTGTGCGGGTGATGGTGGCGAACTGCGGATCGCCTTTGAAATAGATCAAGACTTTCGCGAGGGTGTTGCGGTACTCGGCAATGGTATGGACGCTGTAGCCAGCAGCCTGCTTTTCAAGGATCATGCCCTGAAAGGCTTGTGAGAGGGTGAGTTGTCTAGCCATGTGGTCTATTCTCCGTATTAAGATTCCGACAAGTCGAGGTTAGCCTTCCCCTTATTTGGACTTGGCGTTTTTTATAGTACAGAGACAAACCATGTGGCCTACGGTTTGCCGAAAACCTCCTAAATTTGTAAGGCGCAGACCACAGGGTTAGATGAAAATCGACACCCTGTGGTCTTTGGTGGGCGGTATAGGATTTGAACCTACGACCCCACGGATGTGAACCGTGTGCTCTAACCAGCTGAGCTAACCGCCCGGATAAGTGGCGGCGATTATAGCATCCTCACTGGCAATTGACAAGTGTTTGACACTCTCGTATAATGCCGCACATGTTTTTCACTCGATGGTCGCCATTCCCATCCCCTGCTTTGCCGGATCGACTATCTGGATAGGCGTGCCGTAACCTGCTTATTTGTCATTGACCAGTCCTCTCCAGACTTGCGAGGGGACTGGTTTTGTTTTGATGTGAGAGAAGGCGCATGGACATTCGTGAACTTTCAGAACAGATGCAGCGCTTTGTCACGGCCAAAGGCTGGTACGCGCCCGATTCACCTCGTCCGCAAACGCCGCGCAACATTGCGACTTCGCTGGCGATCGAAGCGGCGGAGGTGCTGGAACATTTCCAGTGGGAGGAGGCCATTGCCGATCGGCCCGAGCTGGCGGCTGAGCTGGCCGATGTCATGCTGTACTTGATGCAATTGGCATCGATCAGCGGCATCGATCTGGAGCAGGCCGTGCTGGATAAATTGAAAGTGAATTACAATCGAACGTGGGATTGATGGCAGGGGCCCCTGCCGGAGGAATTGCGGTGAACGCTTTAAAGCCCTGGCAAGTCTTGAGCAAACGCACGCTGTATAGCAGCCCGTGGATCAATTTGGATCAGTGGGCCGTGCGTCTGCCCGATGGATCGATCATCCCGGATCATCACGTGCTGGATTATCCGCGGGCCGCGGTGGGCGTCATCCCGATCGGCGCTGACGGACGCATCCTCATGATCGATCACTATCGTTTCATGACGGACACGCGCGGCTGGGAAATTCCCAGTGGCGGGATCGATCTGGGCGAAGCGGTGTTAGCCGCAGCAGCTCGCGAACTGTTGGAAGAGACGGGCTACACGGCTGAAACATGGCAGTTGATGGGTAAGTATCATCCATCGAATGGATCGAGTAACCAGGTCTTTCATTGTGTTATGGCGCGCGGGTTGGCGCGCCAGTCTGATCCGATCGATGTGAATGAAACGCTCGGCCTGCGCTGGTTCGCGCTCGACGAAGTGCGCGGGCTGATCGCTCGCAATGAAATCCTCGATGGGCTGTCGCTCACCACGTTGTGCTGGGCGTTCACTGCGTATCCAGACCTGGCAGGTCAGACTGAGGATTGCCCGTGAGCCGGCTCAAAATCCTGGCGGTAAGCGATCAAGTTGTGAATTCACTTTATTCCCCCGCCCTGCTCGATCGGTTCAGGGACGTTGATCTGATCATCAGCTGCGGTGATTTGCCGTACGGTTACCTTGACTACATCGTCACGCTGTTGAACAGGCCGATGTATTTCGTTCACGGCAATCACGACCTCGATAAGGAATACACCGAAAGCGGACAAAGACACGTCGCTCCGCAGGGCGCCGAGTCGCTCGACGTGCACAGTGTGGTCGGGCCGCAGGGCTTGCTGCTAGCCGGGCTGGAAGGATCGATTCGCTACGATCCGCGCAGCCAGCACCAGTATACGCAATCGGAAATGGATGCGCGCGCGCGGCAATTGTCGCTGCAATTAGTGCGGAACCGGCTGCGGTATGGCCGCTATCTCGACATCCTGGTGACGCATGCGCCGCCGTTCGGCGTGGGCGACGGGCCGGATCATGCCCACGTCGGTTTTCGCGCGATCAACACGCTCATCCGCCGCTTTAAGCCGAAGCTGCTGCTGCACGGCCATCAGCATACGTATCATGGCCCGGTGCCCGAAGTGCAAGTCGAGGCCACGCGGGTGATCAATGTCTTTCCCTGCCGGTTGATCGAATGGGAGGACGACGATGCTTGATGAACTCAATCGCGCGGATGTCGATTACCGGCGCGTGCGGCGGCGGGCGTGGTTCAAGGACCTGATGGCGCGGTTAGCCGGTCGGCCCAATCGGCTGCTATCCTTCGAGGCCGTGAAGAAGTCGCTGCGGCTGGGTGGTCCCATCTATCGCGGCGTCAGGCAAGTGCTGATTTCTCAAATTGTCGGCAGCGTCGATCGCTATCGCGACTTCGATAGTGAGTTTCTGCCGGCGCAGGATCGCACCGCTGGACGCTGGAAGAGCATCGCCCGCGCGTTTTACGACGATGTCAACTTGCCGCCGGTGCGCCTCTACAAAGTCGGCGAGGCCTACTTTGTGGTCGACGGCCATCACCGCATTTCGGTGGCGCGCGAGCAGGGCATGGAATACGTCGACGCCGAAGTGCAGGAAGCTATCTCGCGTGTGCCGGTCTCGGCTGACCTCCGGTCCGAAGATCTGAAGATTCTGCATGAATATCGCCGCTTTCTCGATCGGACGCACCTGGATGAAATTCGGCCCGCTCAGGGCCTCCGCTTCACGATTGCGGGCGGCTACGATCAGTTGATCGAACACATCGCCACCCACCGTATTTATATGGAACTGGACGAGCAGCGCGAGGTGAGCGAAGCCGAAGCGGTGGCGCACTGGTATGATAGCGTGTATCGGCCGGTGATCGAATCGATCCGCGCCAATCACATTCTGGCCGATTTTCGCCACCGGACTGAAGCCGATCTCTATCTGTGGATTATCGAGCATCTGTATTACTTGCGCGAGAAAGCGCTGGATGTTTCGGTCGATGAAGCGGCTGAAGATTACGCCGATCAATTTAGCGAGCGGCCCATCAAGAAGATGATGCGCGGCTTCAAGCAAGCTTTCGGTGAATCGGCGGTCACGGACGAATCTGAGCCGGACCCGGGTGATCTGCCCTCGGCCGTCGATCCGGGCTGGCGGCAATTCATGGAGCGCACCCAGCTCGATCGACTGCGGCCTGCTCAAAACATTCGCTGCTCCAACGAGGTGAACTACGCTCGCCTGTTGGAGCACATCGATCGGCATCGCTTTTTTATGGGCCTTGATTTCAAGCGCGATGTGTCCCCGGCCGAAGCGGCCACACACTGGTACGACGAAGTCTACTGCCCGATCGTCAACGCGATCGGCGAGCACAATGTGCTGGACCAATTCCCCGGCCGGACCGAATCCGATCTGTATCTGTCGATCATCGACTATCTTGATTACGCCCGCAGGACGGAGGACGAGGGCGTCTCGATCGATCAGGCCGCGGTCGATTATCTCGGGCAATTCAGGCAGCAGCCGATCAACAACATTATTCGCGGTCTGGGCCAACTCTTCCGCGGTTCAGTCGAAGAATCTGTCAGTCAGAATTCAGAAGCCGCCACTCAAAATCTAGAATCTGAAATCCGAAATCTGAAATCTGAAATCTGAAATTTCTATGCCGCATCCTAAAGGATCGATCGTTACCGTCTTTGGCAGTAACTCACCAAAGGAAAACATGCCGGATTACGAAGCCGCTCGATCTTTGGGTCAGCTGCTGGCGCAGGCGGGCTACGTGGTCGCCACCGGCGGTTATGCCGGTACGATGGAGGCGGCCAGCCGTGGCGCCAGAGAAGGCGGCGGCTACGTCATCGGCGTGACGACGTCGCGTTTTGATAGTGTGCGCTTAAGCCCGAATCCATATCTCGATGAAGAGATCAAGTTCCCCACGCTGTTTCAGCGCTTGCATCATCTGGTGACCTTCGCCGATGCCTGGGTGGCATTGCCGGGCGGTATCGGCACGCTGAGCGAA
>JADGQE010000242.1 GCA_017882055.1 Thermoflexales bacterium | reverse complement strand
CGGTGTCACACTCATAGGGGACGCACGCTTCCTTAACATTGAATAACTTTAGGCTTCGCTTGCCGAAGCTATTATATTAAGGACGGAGGCAGATACCCATGGCAACAGTAACGTTCGAGAACGTCACCAAGAAGTACGGAAATGTAGTGGCTGTCAGCAACTTGAATCTTGAGATTGCTGACAAGGAGTTTCTGGTCTTTGTCGGCCCATCCGGGTGCGGCAAGACGACCAGCTTGCGGATGCTGGCCGGCCTGGAGGAAATCACCGAGGGCAAGGTCTACATTGGTGATCGCGTCGTCAACGACGTTGCGCCAAAGGATCGCGACATTGCGATGGTGTTTCAATCGTACGCGTTGTATCCGCACATGAGCGTGTATGATAACATGGCGTTCTCCCTCAAACTTCGCAAGATGAAGAAGGATGAGATTGACAAGCGGGTCAAGAAAGCCGCAGCCACCCTCAGCATCGATCAGCTGCTGCCGCGCAAGCCCAAGCAATTGTCGGGTGGCCAGCGCCAGCGCGTGGCGCTGGGGCGCGCCATTGTCCGCGAGCCGAAAGTCTTCCTGCTGGATGAGCCGCTGTCTAACCTCGACGCCAAGCTGCGTGTGCAGACCCGTGCCGAGATCACCAAACTGCACCAGCAGCTCGGCACCACCTTTATTTACGTCACGCACGATCAGACTGAAGCGATGACCATGGGCACCCGCATCGCCGTGATGAAAGATGGCCTCCTGCATCAGGTCGATACGCCGCAGACGCTGTACGACAAACCCAACAATCTTTTTGTGGCCGGCTTCATGGGCAGTCCCAGCATGAACTTCTTTGATGTCTCCATCAAGGGGACGGCCGATAATATTGTGGCCGCAGGTGAGGGCTTCCAGTTGCCGATTCCCGCCGAGCGCACCGTCGGCATGAAGCCCTATATCGGCAAAGACGTGACGATGGGCATCCGGCCGGAGGATCTGCATGATGCCGCCTTCGTCCCGCCAAACATTCACGTGGGCAAGTTCGAGGCCAAAGTGGATGTGACCGAATTGATGGGCAATGAAGTCTTCCTGTATTTGATCACGGGCAAGTACTCGTACCTGGCGCGGGTCGATCCCCGCACGCAGGCGCGAGTGGGCAACACCGTGCAGATCGTTGCCAATCTCGACAGCGTCCACTTCTTCGATAAGGCGACTGAGCAAGCAATTCGCTAATGAGAGAAACCTGTTTTCTGGCTCCTGCGGAGCAGGCGAAACCGGGTTTCTAAATTACGCTGCTGAGACCCCCGACCCACCAGGGTGCCGGGGGTCTTTGTTTTCCAATTGACTAGCCTTTGGCGGTGTGCTAGTATAAGGCTTATGACAGTCCACTCCAGTTCTTCTCAACCTCTCAAAATTCTTTTCCTGGCGGCCGAATGCGCGCCCTTTTTTAAAGTAGGCGGGCTGGCCGATGTCGTCGGGTCTTTGCCGCAAGCCCTGCGCCAACTCGGCCACGAAGTGCGCGTGATGCTGCCGCGCTATCGTCCGATTAACGGCCAGCACTACGGACTCAAGCGCATCGCTGACACGATCGACGTTCCGACCGGCACGACTTTCCGCACGACCGAAGTCGTCAAATCAAATTACACCGGCGTGCCGACTTATTTCATCTGGGATGAACGTTTCTTCGGGCGCAATCAGGTTTACGGCCAGCCCGACGAAGCGATGGCCTTTGTGTTCTTCTGCCGCGCCGCGATCGAGTTCCTGCGGGCGATCGATTGGACGCCGGACATCATTCATTGCCATGACTGGCATACCGGCTGCGCGCTGATGTATCTGGATCTGCGCTGCAAACGCGATCCGCGGCTGCGTTCCATCGCCCGCGTCTTTACCATTCACAACCTGGTTTATCAGGGCACCAGCGGTGACGCGCTCTTTCGCTTCGCCGGCCTGGGCGAGTATCCTAAACACATCACCGGTGAGCAGCCTGGCACCGCCAACTGGATGGCGCGCGGTATTGCCCATGCCGATGTGATCAACACCGTCAGCCCGACGTACGCGGCCGAAATCCTCACGCCCGAAGTGGGCGCGGGCCTGGACACCTTGTTGCGATCACGCCGCGGGCGCGTCAGCGGCATCTTAAACGGTATCGATCGCGACGAATGGAATCCGTCAACCGATCCGGCGCTGGCCGCCCGGTTCGATTCGCAATCGATCAAGCGACGCGCAACAAACAAAAAGGCGGTGCAAGAACAGCTCGGGCTCAAGCGCAAGCCACGGCTACCGCTGATCGGCATGGTAACGCGCCTCGTGGAGCAAAAAGGCTTCGATATCATCCTGGCCGCCGCCGAGCGTTTGATGGAACGTGACATGCAACTCGTCGTGCTGGGCAGTGGCGAGCCTCACTACGAAGCAGCCTTGCAGGAGTTGCACGATCGATATCCGGGCCGCGTCGGGATCGAGTACAATTTTAATGACCCGTTAGCCCGGTTGATCTACGGCGGCAGCGATTTGTTCTTGATGCCATCGCAGTTTGAGCCGGGCGGCCTGGGTCAGATGATTGCGATGCGCTACGGCTCGCTTCCGCTCGTCCGTGCAACGGGCGGCCTGGCCGATACCGTGACCGATGCGGGCCGCGCGTCCAAACACGGCAATGGGTTCAGCTTCAAACCCTATTTGCCCCAGGCCTTGATCGGCGCGGTCGATCGCGCCTTGAAAGTTTACGCCCAACCCGAACGCTGGATCGATCTTCAACAGCGGGCAATGGCCGCCGATTTTTCCTGGTCGCAGTCGGCGGAGCAATACGTGGCGTTGTATCGCAAAGCATTGGTGGTTCACACTAAGTAATCGGGCAACGGGTAATTGGGTAATCAGTAACTGGTAATTGGGCAATGAGTAACCGGGCAACTGCGTAACTGGATAAACTAATCGACCAATCGACCAATTAACCAGTTGACCCGTTAACTAATCGACCCACAAGAGAGATCGACTATGCACGCACTAGCCATGATTCTTGCTGGAGGCCGAGGCAGCCGCTTGAGCATCTTATCCGCTAAACGGGCCAAGCCGGCCGTGCCCTTCGCCGGAAAATATCGCATCATCGACTTTCCTCTGTCTAACTGCAGCAACTCCGGCATTACGACGGTTGGCATCCTCACCCAGTACCGGCCCCGCTCGCTGAATGATCACATCCGCACCGGCGCACCGTGGGATCTCGACCGGTTGCACGGCGGCGTCACACTGTTGCAGCCGTATGAACGCGTCAATGAGATGGAGCGTTACGAAGGCACGGCCAACGCGATCCAACTCAACTACGATTTCATCAAACATCATCGGCCGGACTTTGTGGTGATCCTCGCGAGCGATCATATCTACAAGATGAACTATGACGATATGATCACCTTCCATACTGATCATCGCGCCGACCTGACCGTTGCCACGCTGAAAGTATCACTGGACGAGGCTTCGCGTTTCGGCATTCTGGAGGCCGACGCCGGTTATCAGGTCACGGCGTTCGAAGAAAAACCGCTTCAGCCCAGGAGCACCATGGCCTCGATGGGCATCTACGTGTTCACCACCGAGGTCCTGAGCAGAGTGCTGATGGAAGACGCAGCCGATCCGAATTCCGCCCACGACTTCGGCAAAAACATCATCCCCAAGATGATCAACTCGCATAAAGCCTACGTGTATCCCTTCAACGGGTACTGGGTTGACGTTGGAACAGTGCAAGCCTACTGGGAAGCACACATGGACTTGTTGGCCGATTCGCCGCCGCTGGACCTAATGGATCGCAATTGGGTTATCCACACCCGATCGGAAGAGCGGCCGCCGGCGAATATCCGTACGGGTGCAGTCGTGGCGCACAGCCTGATCACCGATGGCTGCGTGATCGAAGGTACGGTCGAATACAGCGTGCTGTCCCCGGGTGTCAGAGTCGGACGGGGTGCGGTCGTGCGCAACTCGATCGTGTTAACCGATACGGTGGTTGAGCCGGGCGCGATCGTCGATCGATCGATCATCGACAAAGACTGCGTCATTCAATCGAACGCGCACGTCGGCTATGGCATCGATTACAGCCCCAATCCATTGGGGGATCTCACGTCGGGCATTTCACTGGTCGGCAAGAATGCCGTGGTGCCGATCAACGTCAAAGTGGGCCGCAACTGCATCGTGGCCGGCGATGTCCGCGAGAATGATTTTCCGGGTCTGACGATTCCCAGTGGCGCGACGGTCGGCATTCTCCCGACGGGCTAGCCCCACTCACAGTCCGCGGTTCAATTTCCTGAGCGTTTCATAGATGGTGAATATGAACAAAATCTATCTTTCACTCGTGCTGCACAATCATCAACCGGTGGGTAATTTCGACTATGTGATCGAAGATGCGTATCACCGGGCCTACGAACCGATGATCGCTGCGCTTGAACGGCATCCGGGCGTGCGTCTGGCGCTGCATTACAGCGGCTCGCTGCGCGATTGGCTCAAAGCCAACCAGCCGGATTTTTTGCGCCGTGTTCGCACCCTGGTGGGCCGCAAGCAGATCGAAATCTTGACCGGCGGTTACTACGAGCCGGTGCTGGTGGTGCTGCCCGACGCCGATAAGCTCGGTCAGATCGCCAAGCTAACTGAAGCGATCCGCGCCGACTATGGCACGGAGGCTACCGGCGGCTGGTTGGCCGAGCGGGTATGGGAACCCCATCTGCCCAGGGCGTTGCACGAAGCGGGCATCGAGTATACCGTCGTCGATGACACGCACTTTCGATATGTCGGCTATACCGACGATGATCTCTTTGGCTATTACGTCACCGAAGAGCAGGGCCGCACACTCAAGATTTTCCCCACTTCGCGGTCTCTGCGCTTTATGCTACCGTGGTCACCGGTCGACGAAGTGATCAAGTGGCTGCGTGAGCAAGCCGCTCGTTCGACCCGGCTCGGTGCGCCGCAGCGCGTCGCGATTATGGGCGACGACGGCGAAAAGTTCGGTCTGTGGCCCACGACGTACGAGCACTGCTGGACGGAAGGCTGGGTCGACGCGTTGTTCACTGCGCTGGAACAAAACGGCGAGTGGCTGATCACCTGTCCGCCGGGTGAAATTGCGCAGACGATCGCGCCGCTGGGTCGCGTGTATCTGCCGGCGGCCTCCTACGACGAGATGAACGAGTGGTCGCTGCCGGCGCAGCTGTCGCATGACGTGGCCGCGCTGAAGAAGCGTCTGCAAAAGGAGCACCAGGACGACGTGCTGCGCTTCATCCATGGCGGCATGTGGCGCTCGTTCATGGTGAAATATCCCGAAGTCAATACGCTGCACAAGCGGATGTTGTATGCCAGCGATAGCGTGCATCGTATGAAGCGAGCCGCGCCCCGGGCCGCCGCGCTCGATCAGCTCTGGGCCTCACAGTGCAGTTGCCCGTACTGGCATGGCGTATTCAGCGGCATCTATCTGTTCCACATTCGCGAGGCCAATTACGCCCATCTGATCGCGGCACAGAACATGGCCGATCGGCTGGCGCACCCGGAGGGCGAATGGATCTCGGCCGAAGCTGCCGACATCGATTGTGATGGACAGGCCGAAGTCATCGTCTCGACCGATGCGCAGTGGCTGTTGTTTGATCCGCCTGTCGGCGGCTCACTGATCGAGTGGGACTGGCGCGAGCACAACGTCAATGTGCTGAATACGCTGACCCGCTGGCGTGAAGGCTATCATCAGGACCTGACCGATGCGGCGGCCCGCAACGCGGTCGTCGTGGCCGGTCGAACCGCCGGTCTGGAAAATATTCTATCGACAACGGTCAAGGTCAAAGAGGCGGGACTGGAGAAGAAGCTGATCGTCGACTGGTATCGACGCACCAGCCTGATCGATCACGTTTTCGCGCCGCAAGAAACGCTCGATGCATTTTATCGCAGTCAGTACAAGGAATGGGGCGACTTCGTCGATCAGCCGTATCAAGTCAAGATAGCGCGCTCGGCCAAGAAGATCACGTTGACGTTGCAGCGCGACGGCGGTGTATGGATCGACCGCGTACAGCACCCGCTGCGCATCGAAAAGAAGATCACGGTTGAGTCAGGCAAACCGGGTTTCAATGTCGCCTACACGCTCACGAACATCGGCGACGAAAAACTATCGGCGCGTTTCGGCTTCGAGAGCAACTGGGGCGTGTCCGGCGGCGATGATCACGAGCACGCCTACGTGATCTGGCCAGGCGGCAGCATGAAGCCGCTCGACACGATTGAGACGGTCTTAGCCACCCAGGAAGTGGCGATCGTCGTCGAGCGCTTTGGGCGCAAATTGATGCGGCTGAGTGAGCCAGCGGATTGGTGGCAGTTCCCGATCGAAACGGTGTCTTTGTCGGAGGCCGGTTTCGAGCGGACCTACCAAGGCACCACGTTCCTGGCGCACTGGCCGTTGGAACTTGAACCGGGCGC
>JADGQE010000241.1 GCA_017882055.1 Thermoflexales bacterium | reverse complement strand
GATCCCGCCTGTCGGTCGATGGGCGACCTCGATCTGTGGTTGACAGATGATGAATTGTTCCGCGCCTGGACAGCCCTGGAGTCGATTGGCTATGTCCACGCCGTTAATGATGATCGCCCACTAGCCATGATGATACAAAACAGCGGCGATGTACAGCTGTTTGGTTCGCAAGCCGGACAAGGTCTGGTGGAGTTTCACTGGGGTGTATTCGCAGGCGAATGGCTGCGCCGCACCGCCAGCGTGGACGAAGCCGCGATTCGAAATCGGGTGCAGCCTGTCATGCTGCTTGGTCGGCGGGTGTTACATTTAGCGTCTGAAGATGCGCTGATTCAACTGGCCGTGCATGCCGCCGTGAATCATCAAATGTCGTTGTCGGCCCTGCGCAGTCTGGTGGACGTTACCCTTCTCGCCCGGCACTCCCCCCTCGATTGGTTCCTCATCGTTCAGCGTGCCCGCGAGTGGCGCGTCGCCACGGCAACGTGGTTGATGTTGAAACTTGCGACGGAATTGACCGGACTTCATGAAGCGGCTTCGGCGGTGCGGCGGTTGTCGCCATCACCGCTTCGCCGCTGGTTGATTGGCCGCTTTGCCAATGCCGAGGCGCTGGTGGAGATGCGCGATCTGAGCAAGAGCAAGTGGCGGTAGCCCATACCTGTGGCTCCACTGGAGCCACAGTGGGCCGCCAGGCGTGTGTACTTGCTCCTGCTGGTGGATCGCAAACGGGGTGCGGTGAAGTTGATCTATCGCGCCCTGTGGCCGGAGGATGAGTGGCTGCAGGCACGGTATGGTATCTCCGCCACCACACGCGGGCGGGCGGGGATCGGCGTGCGGCTGCGGCACCTCTTTGACGCGGCGCGGGGGAAGATTTGATCGGCTCGGCCGAGTTCAGCGGGAAAATGCCAACCGCGACCCTGCCCAAAGATGGC
This sequence comes from Thermoflexales bacterium, assembly GCA_017882055.1. GTDB lineage: Bacteria > Chloroflexota > Anaerolineae > Fen-1058 > Fen-1058 > JADGQE01. The sequence goes on along the minus strand of JADGQE010000241.1, from coordinate 5,510 downwards.
AGGGCAGGCGGCGCGCAGAGCGCAAAGCCTTTGAAAACCTTGGCGTTTTGGCGGTTTAATTCCCGCTCAAGTGGGGAGAGCCTCTTTTCCTAAATACTCCTCAATCTCGGCAAAGACCGCAGATAACGTCGGGGGTGATGCAGTCGCCAACTCTTCACGGGCTCCAATGTGTTTATGATGCGGGAACGTTCCAATTTCTCGATGATGTGGCGCGCTGTCATATCGGAACACGGTTTGTCCACCGCGAACATAGTGGTACGAGTAGTCGGTCTTTTTAGGATAACCGGCGGAGGTGTCCATGAACTCGCTGATGGCTAATGCAGAACCATCCCAGAAGGTAAAGTCACAGCGCAGAAAGCCCAGCGTTTCACTGAACGCCATAAATGCAATAGGGCGTTCAAGACGCCCTATCTTTCTGTTCTTACGAATCCCGCGCTCGAAACCCGCAAAGTAGTCGTGAACCTTCACGCTGCAGCAACCTGCGATACGGTTTCGGACGGCCAGCGCGCCAGGCACATTTTGAGATAAATCCGATACAAGCCGGCCCACTCGATGTATTCCCGTGCGTCGCCCAGCCTGCCCGCAGTGTAGCGATTGAAAAATTCAACCGACGATATCCCAAACTGCTTTTCCTTCTCTTGGAGCAGTTGGCATACTTCTTCAAAGCCCAGCTGCGTCACTTTCATTTTTCTCCCTGACAAAAGGTTAGCATGAACTTGCCGTGGCATCAAAAATTGACGGGTGGCACCACAGACTCCTCACCCACTGCTAACTATACCAATGGTTCGAGCATTTGTCAAAACACACCCGCCGCTCTCATCTTTTATCTCCCGGCTTGCGTACGCCTACCGGCGTGACGCCCATTTCGTTCAGGGGCGCTGAAGTCACAGCTATTTCAAATCAAACAGTTTACGGAGCCGGTCGTTGACCTGTGTTTGCAGGGCAGGCGACAATGCGCCGAGTTCACGCCGCAGCAACGTTTGGGTGATGGTCATCAAGCGATGGAGTTGAAGTGTAGATGAAACGCGCAGGCCGGTTGAGGCAAAATCAGAGTGGCCGGCGTCAATCACTAGATCGGTTTTCAGTGGACTGGCGGGAATGCGGCTGGTGATGAAAGCCAGAATGATATGATCGTGCGGGCCGATTGGGTCAGTGAGACAGACGGCCGGACGAACCTTATTGCTGGAAAGATCGTCAAAGGGAAATGGAACGAGAACAACTTTATGCTTTGTCATGGAAGGGTTGCCCGTCAGTCAGCGTATAGATGTCTTCGGCGGGGTCTTTCAGAAAGTCGAAGGCCGGACTATGTGTGGCCGCATGCAACCATTCCTTTTCATCCCACTCATCAACCGGCGAATATAGGACAATGACTCGCACTCGCTGCGGGCCAGGAATGGGCAGTAAATCGTCTAGTTGCAGTTGGCGCTGCGCATCCACCGTGCCGGTCAGTTCTATCGCAGTCAGTGTCGCTTCCATTCTCGTTGCCCTTTCCGATTGGCAGTCACTTGATTCTGCCAATATTATACTTCAAAATCGCTCACGCCGTAACCCTCCGAATCACCTCACTAAAAATGTTACCGAAAATGAATCGTCGCCCAACGAGAAAATGTTACCGAAATTTGACGGGGTAAGCCGTCTCTGTCATGCTCTCCTAAAAACGGAGAGTATGACATGGCTAACAACAAACCTTCAGAACAATATCTCAACAAACTGCGCGAACGATATCGTGCGGCCTCCAAGAAAGAGCGCGGGCAGATCTTGGATGAGTTTCAAAAGACCACCGGCTATCATCGCAAACATGCCATTGCCTTGTTGCGCGGCAAACGCCAACATCGGAATCGCGCCACACCGCTGCGGCGAGTGCGTGGGCGGATCTACTTGGCTGAAGATCAACAGGCGGTGCGTTGGCTGGCCGAACTCTTTGATCAAATTGGCTCCCGCCGCTTACGCGCGGCGATGGATGTCGAATTAGATAACTTGAAGCAAGCCTTGAAAGTGAGCGCCGCCTGCTTCAAACGCCTCAAACACATTAGCGCGTCTACGCTGGATCGCTTACGCCAGACCGATCCGCGCGCCCGCGCCCGACATCGCGGCGGGACCAAACCGGGCACGCTGCTCAAGTCTCAGATCAAAGTCCGCACCTTTGCCGATTGGGATGATAAACAGCCCGGCTTTGAAGAAATCGATTTGGTGCAGCACGATGGCGGAAATTCCAGTGGTTTTTTCGCGTGCACGCTGACCGTGACGGATGTCAGTACCGGCTGGACCGAAATGCGCGCGGTGCGCAACAAAGCCCAAACGCACGTCTTTGCCGCGCTGGTGCGAATTCGCCAACTGCTGCCCTTTCCGTTGCTCGGCCTGGACTCGGATAACGGCGGCGAGTTTATCAACGATGAACTCTACCGCTATTGCGATCAAGAGCAGATCACCTTTACCCGTAGCCGCGCGGGCCGCAAGAATGATAATGCCTTTGTGGAACAGAAAAATTGGTCTGTGATTCGGCGCTTGGTCGGCTATGTCCGCTATGACACCCAGCGCCAGGTCGATCAGCTAAACGCGCTGTATGCGGTCTATCGGTTATACGTGAATCACTTCTTGCCCGTGCAGAAATTGATCTCTAAAACGCGCGAGGGCAGCAAAGTCAAGAAAGTTTACGATGCGCCCCAGACACCCTATCAGCGGGTGTTAGATTCACCGACCGTCAGTGCTGACGCCAAGCGTAAATTACGCGCCGTGCACCAGACCCTTGTTCTGGTTGACCTTAAACAACAACTCGACCAACTGGCGGATGCCTTACGGCCCAGCCGCCTGGGGTAACATTCTTACGTGACGCCACGATACCCATTTCGGTAACATTCTTACGTGAGGCTACTCGCCCTCAACCAGCGAATGGGCGCACACCAGCGAATCGTAAATGGGGCAGCCTGCAGGTTGCTGCCTATCTCATAAAGCGTGACCTGGTATGAACCAGACCCGGCCGGCTGGACGGCTATCGTTGAGCGCGCACGCACCTGGCTGGCGTTGAATCTTGCGACGGAATTGGGTGGACTTCATGAAGCGGCTCCGGTGGTGCGGTGGTTGTCGCCATCACTGCTTCGCCGCTGGTCGATCAGCCGCTTTGCCAATGCGCAATCGCTGATCGAGATGCGCGATCTGAGCAAGAGCAAGTGGCGGTAGCCCATACCTGTGGCTCCACTGGAGCCACAGTGGGCCGCCAGGCGTGTGTATCTGCTGCTGCTGGTCGATCGCAAACGGGATGCGGTGCGCGAAGCGTGGTCTATCGCGCCCTGTGGCCGGAGGACGAGTGGCTGTGGGCGCGGTATGGTCGGGCGGGGTTCAAGATGCAGCTGCGTCATTTGCTTGACGCGGCGAGGGGCAGGATATAGCCCGACGGAAGATTTGATCCACGAGTTTACACGAATCTTCACGAAGGGAAATTGGTCAATTGGTGGAGTGGTAGATCGGTCGATTGGTGATGGGTGATTGGGCAACGGGTGAACAGTATGGCCGACTATTTGACACACGCGCGATCATAACGCTGGGCGAGGATGACAAAATTTCCGCCGGGTGGGTATGTTATAATGTGCGAGAAGGGTTGATGCTTCCGACACATGCGGTGCAGTGCTCCCGTCATTGAGTTCGTTGATCACCGATCCTGTGTGAAAGGAAGTGTTGCGATGACGCTGGATGAGATCCTCCAAGACATCTACGGGCTAGACACAAAACTGCGCGAACTGGAGCAGCGCTATGGCTTGCTGTCGGCTGATTTATACGCGCTCTATCAGTTGGGCGAAGTGGAACAAAGCCCCGACTTGATTCGCTGGGTCGGTTATTATGAGTTGCGCCGCGAGCGACAACGCGCGTATACCGGCGCGCTGCGCGAACGCTTATTGGCGCTGCGCCGCGCTCACGCGGGTGCCCCCATCACCCTGCAGCCGCAGTGGTTGACGTCCAGCGGGGGCTCAAGTGTTGCCTGAGTTTCAGGCGTATTGTCGGTTGATGGCTGGGCTAATCTTATGCCAGGAAGACGCGTTCACTCATGATAAATCAACTTACAATTCCCATGTCCTCCCCTGATATTGCCTCTGGCGACATTGCGGCGGTGAATGCGGTGTTGCAGACGCCCGTCCTCAGCATCGGGCCGCGTGTGGACGAGTTTGAGCGGTGCACGGCCCCTCTATGCCTGATTTCCAGCAATAGCTCTGTCAAGGTGTCGCTGGTTTGCCCTTTCCGATGTACAATAAGAGCACGCACATCTAAAGTCGGAGGTGTTTGATGGCCGTACAAACAGATACCCTTCTCAGTGCTGTGGCTCAAGAGATGCATATCCCGGAGAGCGATCTGCTCAAGCAGGGACTGCGTGTTCTACTGGAGCGCCAACTGCGCGACATCAAGGCGCAGATGTTTGAAATGGCTGGGCGCTACGGCGTCTCCTCTGCGGAAGAAATGGAGGCTCGCTATCGGGCGGGCACGCTGGAAGAGGCTGATTCCTGGCAAGACCTCCAACGCCTGGATCACCTGGAGTACAAGCGAGATCGCCTATCACAACTGCTTGAGGCCCTCGCATGAGCCAGGCGGACGTCAACCGGCTGCGCGAAATCGCCGAGATCGAGTTTGCCGATATTGTGGTAGAAGTGCTGGTTCCCGATATCAATGAGCTGCGCATCATCTTGACGGATGGCAGCCTGGTGGATGTCTGGTTCTCTTTGAAGCTGGTGAGCCGATACAGCTTCCATTGGGAGCGACGGGCGATTGATGGCAGAATCTATCGTTACGATAACGCACCGCACAGACGTTGGCAGTTCGTAGCGACTTTTCCTCATCACTTTCATAACGGCAGTGAAGGCGAGGTGGTGGCGAGCCATCTCAGCCACGTCCCCGTAGAAGCCTTGCGGCAATTCCTCACCTTTGCGCGTGATAGGCTGAGCACTTTGTCAGGGAGTCATCAGTGACCGCTCGACAACACATTTCCATGTCTTCCCCCGATCTCACTGCCGACGACATCGCGGCGGTGAATGCGGTATTACAGACGACTGTCCTCAGCATCGGCCAACAGATGAAACAATCCCCGTCCCTGGGTGGGATCGCGTATTGTACGATATCCTTCGAGAAGATCGTGTGCTTGTGATCCACCGCATCCGGCATCGCCGCGACGTGTACAAAGCGAAATGAGTGCTGAATACCACAGTGATGTGTCGTTAGCGTTACCTTTTCCCGCGTGTTCTGCTGTCTGGTAATGGGTATTACAATTAGCGCCTGAAGATGCCCTGCTTCAACTGGCGGTGTATACCTCCGTGAATCATCAGATGTCGTTGTCAGCCCTGCGCAGTCTGGTTGACATCACCCTTCTCGCCCGCCACTCCTCTCTCGATTGGTCGCTTATCATTCAGCGCGCCCGCGAGTGGCGTGTTGCCATGGAACAACACCGCACTGCGCCCAGTGGGTGCACGTGTCCCCGTCTTTGCCCATTCCCCCGCCACAGGCTGGGTGGGCCGCCTGGCGTGGTGGGA